>JABFVP010000720.1 GCA_013362725.1 Cupriavidus sp. | reverse complement strand
CGCCAGCGGCGCGCCGACGGCGCGCGCGGCCAGCCCCAGCGCATCGACGATATGGTCGCGGTCATGGCGCTCGGCGCGGTAGCGCACGCCGAACTGGATGCCGAAGTCCACGCCGAGCCCGACGAACAGCACCGCGAAGGCCACCGAGATCATGTTCAGCGCGCCCACCATGGCGAGCCCCAGCGCGGCGGTGATCAGCAGGCCGGCGAACAGGCTCGCCAGCACCGCCACGATCAGCCGCGCCGAACGCAGCGCCAGCCACAGGATCAGCACCACCGCCAGCACCGTCAGCGCGCCGTTGAGCACGGCTCCCTCGCTGACCGAGGCGAATTCATCGTCGGCCAGCGCCTGCGGGCCGGTCAGGCGCACCGTGGCCTGGTAGCGCTGTGCCAGCTGCAGTTCGTGCGCGGCGTGGCGGATCGCACGCGCGGACGCGGCGCCGGCTTTGAGATCGCTGTAGTCCAGCACGGGGCTGAGCTCGACATAGCGGTAGACCAGGCCGTCGGGCCCGGGCTTGAGGCTGTCGTCGAGCAGCCCCGCCCACGATAGCGCGGCTGGCTTGCCGGCCACCACCTGGTCCAGCGTGCGAGCGCTGCTGCCCAGCAGGCTGGCCATGTCGGCCAGCTTGACCTGCCCCATCTGCAGCGGCAGCGCCAGCGTGGTGGTGAGGGTATCGGACAGGCCGCGCAGCGTCGGGTCGTGTGCGAGGGCGTTGACCAGCGGGCGCGCCTGCGTCAGTTGCTGCGTCAGCTGGCGGACTTCATCGGTGCCGGCGAACAGCAGCCCGTTACGCGCGAAGAAGGCGCCGCCGCCGGGCTGGCCGACCGCGGTGAAACGCGCCGGCTGCCGGCGCAAGGCTTCGGCCAGCGCATCGGCGGCGGCATCGGCCAGCTCCGCGGCGGGCGCCTGCACCACCGCCAGGATCATCTGGCCGCGCTGCGGGAAGGCCCTGGCAATGGCCTCGTCGCGCAGCGCCCAGGGCGCGCGGGAATCCAGCAGGCGGCCGATGTCAGTGTTGATGGCGAAGTTGCGGGCCACGTAGATGCCGCTGGCGGCCGTCAGCAGTGCCGCCAGCAGGATGACTCGCCACGGCCAGGCGGTGGCAAGCCGGACGATGCGTGTCAGCAGCGAGGTCAGCATGGGCGGATCCGGAAGGAGCACGAACCGCGAGTATATCGGCTGGCGCCATGCCGCATGCGGCATCTGGCATGGCGCGGCCGCGATGCGGACGGATCCGCTATACACTGTCAGCCGGTGCCGGCCGGCGCGACGTGTAGCATGGCGCGGCCGCTTCACCGTCTTCCGTCATTTCCCCGCTCTTGCATCCATGACGATTCACCGTTTGCTTTCCGTGGCGCCGCTTGCGGCGATGGCCATGGCATCCGTCGTGCACGCCCAGGCAGTCCAGCCCGGCGACCTGCGCGCCAGCCCCGAGCGGCTGGTGCAGGCCGCGGTGGAGGGCGTGATCGGCACCATCCAGTCCCAGCCCGAGACCCGCGCCGGCGATCTCGGCAAGATTACCGCGGTCGTGCAGAAGCAATTCCTGCCGTACACCGATTTCCAGCGCACCACGCGGCTGGCGCTGGGCGGCGCCTGGCGCACGGCCACGCCGGAGCAGCAGCAACAACTTTACGAGCAGTTCCAGGCGCTGCTGGTACGCAGCTATGCGGTCTCGCTGGCGCAACTGCGCGAGCAGAATGTCCGCTTTCGCTACCAGCCGGCCAGGGCCGCCAGCGGCGCCACCGATGTGGTGGTGCAGACGCGCGTGATCAACAATGCCGACGAGATGCAGATCGACTACCGGCTGCAGCGTACCGCGACCGGCTGGAAGATCTATGACATCAACATGATGGGGGCGTGGTTGATCGAGGTGTACCGCAAGCAGTTTGCCGACATCGTCGCGCGCAACGGGGTCGACGGGCTGGTGAAGTACCTGACCACGCACAACGCGCGCCAGGCGTCGGAGATCTGAGCAGGCGCCGGCCGCGGCCGCGCTACGGATGCCCGCTCTCGGGCGCGGCCCGCGCGCGCCGCCAGCGGCGCAGTTCCACCCACTGCCAAGACAGCAGTGCCGGCACCCCGAACAGGATCTCGCGCGCGCGCCTCACCAGCGCCAGCGCCAGTGCCACCTCCGCGCTCATCCCCAGGACCTGGCCCAGCAACATCACCACCGCTTCCTGTACGCCCAGCCCGGCCGGCACGAAGAACGCCATGTGGCGCGCGGCCTGCGTCAGCGACTCGATCGCCAGCGCCTGCCAGAACGGCACCGGATGGCCCAGCAGCCACAGCGCCAGCCAGATCTCCAGCGTGCCGCTGAACAGCCCGGCCAGTTGCCAGCCCAGGGCCGTTGCCAGTTCGCGGTGGCGCCGGTTGAGCGCGCGGATCTGCGCGTCCAGGCGCGCGCCGTCGATCAGCGCGACGATGCTGTGGTCGGCGCCGAACAGCCGGCGCGCGGCGCCTTCCAGCTTCTCGAACAAGGCCGCGTGGCGTAGTGACAGCGCGAACAGCACCGGCACCGGCAGCGACAGCAGCAGCCCGGCCAGGATGATCCACGCGCCGGCGCGCTGCTGCAGCGCGAGCACCAGCATCAGCACGCCGGTGGCGGCGAACAGGTATTGCGAGAACATCGTCACCATCACTTCGACCACCACGCTGGCGGTGACCGCGGTGGTGTCGTGGATGCGCAGCTGCGTCAGGCGGATGCCGACCAGCTCGCCGCCCACGCCCACGGTGGGCAGCAGGCGACCCACCGCCTCGCGCACCGCGGCGACCCACCACAGGAAGCCGACGCCGGCACGTTCGTCGGGATCGGCAGAGGTCAGCAGCACGCGCCAGCCCAGCGCAACGAGCAGCAGCGGCAGAGCGTGCAGAGGC
>JABFVP010000138.1 GCA_013362725.1 Cupriavidus sp. | reverse complement strand
CTCGACCACTTCCTGCACGTTGAAGGTGGCCTGGTAGCACGCGCCCAGCCAGCCGGCCGCGCGGCCGAGGCGCCAGTTGCCGTCTTCCTTCTGCACCAGGTAGTTGTCCGCCGCCAGCGTGCGCGCCAGACGCAGCACCGTGGTCTTGTGGATGCCGGTGCGCCGGCTCAGCTCCGCCAGCGACAACTGCGGGTCGTTGACGCCGAACGCTTCCAGCACGCGCAGCGCGCGCGTCACGGCGATCACGGCGCCGGAGCTTTCATCGCCGCCTGAAGCGCTGGTCGATTCACTTTTAGGGTTCATGGCACGAAATGCGGTGCACGGTATGAAACGGCATTGTATGCCGTGAAACGATGCACCACAATCCGGATCACAACGAAACGAGATTCGGAGACCTCCCATGCAGTTCACATTCCGCCGCCGCGTCATCCTTGCCCTTGCCGGCCTGCTGATGGCATGCACCGGCGCTCATGCCGCTTCGCCATACCCCGCCAAGCCCATCCGCGTGATCGTGCCGTTTCCGGCCGGCGGCGGCACCGACATCATCGCGCGCGAGGTCACCAATACCGTGGCCAAGACGACCGGCTGGGTCTTTGTCGTGGAAAACAAGCCCGGTTCGGGCGGCAACCTCGGCATCGACGCGACCGCCAAGGCGCCGGCCGACGGCTACACCATCGCCCTGGGGCAGACCAGCAACCTGGCCATCAATGCCTCGCTGTACGAGCGGCTGCCGTATGACCCGCTGAAGGACCTGGCGCCGATCAGCCTGGTCGCCTCCGCGCCGCTGGTGCTGGTGACGCACGTCAACTCGCCGTACAAGACCATGAAGGACGTCATCCAGGCCGCCCGGGCCAAGCCGGCATCGCTGAATTTCGCCTCGCCAGGCAATGGCACCGTGGCTCACCTTGGCGGCGAGCAGCTGCAAAGCACCGCGAAAGTCAGGTTCACCCATGTGCCGTACAAGGGCGCGGCCCAGGCGGTCAACGACCTGATGGGTGGCCAGGTGGACCTGTACATGGCTTCCGTGCCGTCCCTGCTCGGCCATATCAAGAACAACAAGCTGCGGCCGCTGGCCGTGACCTCGGCGAAGCGCGTGGCGGACCTGCCCCAGGTTCCGACCGTGGCCGAGTCCGGCTATCCCGGTTTCGAGACGGCGACCTGGTTCGGCTTTGTCGCGCCGGCCGCGACGCCGAAGGACATCGTCGTGCGGCTCAATGCCGAGTTCAACAAGGCGCTGCAGTCGCCGGCGCTGGCGAAGAAGCTCAACGAGCAAGGCGCGTCGGTGCTGGTGGGCACACCCGAAGCCTTCACCACGCTGATCAGGCAGGACATCGGACGCTGGGCCGCGATCATCAAGGCCTCCGGCACCAAGCTGGACTGATCGACTGCCGACCCTATCCCTTTCATCTTGCCGGAGTTTTCCATGAGCTTGCCCAACATCATCAAATCGTTCGAGCGCGTGCCCGCCGCCGTGGTCGAGCGTGCCGCCCGTTTCCAGCCGGCGATCCTGTCGGATGTCGGCGGACGCCGCGGCGCCCTGCATGGCCGCATCCGCGCCTTGCGCCCGACCATGAAGGTGGCCGGCCCGGCCTTCACCGTCGAAGTCCGTCCCGGCGACAACCTGATGATCCACGCCGCGCTGGCGCTGGCGCAGCCCGGCGATGTGCTGGTGGTGGACGGCAAGGGCGACCAGACCTCCGCGCTGATGGGAACGATCATGATGCATGCCGCGCGCCAGCGCGGGCTGGCCGGGGTTGTGATCGATGGCGCCGTGCGTGACAGCCTGGAACTGGAGGACATGCAGTTCCCGGTGTTTTCGGTGGGCACCAATCCCAACGGCCCGACCAAGGAAGTCGGCGGCCGCATCGGGCATCCGATTTCGGTCGGCGGCGTCACGGTGAACCCGGGCGACTATATCTGCGGCGATGCCGACGGCCTGGTCGTGGTCGAGCGCGGCAAGATCGAAGCGCTGCTCGATGCCGCGGCGAAGAAGGAAGAGGCCGAAGCCATGCGCATCGCGCAGATCAAGGACGGCAATACCACCGCGCCGTGGCTGCTGGCATCGCTGGTCACGGCCGGCGTCCTGAAGCAGGGAGAGGCACTGTGAGCGGCAAGGACGTCATTATCGTCACGGGTGCGGACCTGGCACCGGAAGCGCTCGCGCTGCTTGGCGACTACCAGATCGTGTTCGCCGGCCAGAAGCCGCAGACCGCCGAGCTGGTCGCGCTGGCGCGCCAGCACAACCCGGTCGGCATCATCGTGCGCTATGGCAGCGTGACGGCCGAAGTCATGGACGCGGCGCCGGCGCTGAAGGTAATCTCGAAGCACGGCAGCGGCATCGACGTGATCGACCAGAAGGCCGCGGCCGAGCGCGGCATCGCGGTCAAGGCCGCGATCGGCGCCAACGCCGCCGCGGTGGCGGAACATGCCTGGGCGCTGATCCTCGCCTGTGCCAAGGCGGTGCCGCAGCTGAACGCGCGCATGCGCGCGGGCCATTGGGACAAGTCGACCCATAAGACCATCGAGCTCAATGGCCGCACCCTGGGCATCGTCGGCCTGGGCGAGATCGGCCGCCGCGTCGCGGTGACCGGCCTGGCCATGGGAATGCGCGTGATCGCCTTCGATCCTTATGCGAAGGCAGTGCCCGCAGGCGTCACGTTGGTCAGCGAACTGCCGCAGCTCTATCAGGCATCGGACGTGGTGTCGCTGCACTGCCCGCTGACCGCCGAAAACCGTGGCATGCTGAACCGCGAGACGCTGGCCCTGTTCAAGCCCGGCGCCATCCTGGTCAACACCGCGCGCGGCGGCCTGATCGACGAGCCTGCGTTGGCCGAGGCGCTCGACGGCAGGCTCTCCGCCGCCGGCCTCGACAGCTTCG
>JABFVP010000207.1 GCA_013362725.1 Cupriavidus sp. | reverse complement strand
GTCGGCCGCGCTGACCGCGTTGGCCGGCATCGGCACCGGGCCCCAGCGGCCGCTGCTGCCCTTCAGGATGGACTGGACCATCTGCGCCTGTGCGTCTTTCCTGCCGGTGTACTTGCCCTTGATGTCCTGGAACGCCGGGCCAATCATCTTCTTGTCGATGGCATGGCACGCCAGGCAGGCCTTGCTCGATGCCAGGGCCTGGCTGGCGTGTGCCGGCATGGCTGTGCCGAATGCCAGCAGGCAGCCGAGCGCCGCCAGCAGCGCACGCAGCGCGGGTTGTGTTCGCATGAGGGTTTTCTCCATGGAAGGAACGCGGGGACGCCGGCGGCCCTCGCCGCACCCGGTCGCGGCGAGGGCGCGGGCTCAGTAGACGTCGTGCTGCGTGTTGTAGGCGTTGAACTTGCCCGTCGGCGTGATCAGGCGCTTGTCCTTGATCACGGTCTTGAGCGTGCGGGTCTTGTCGTCGACCACCACCAGCGCGGATTCACCATCCTTGGTGCCCCACACCGAGAACCAGACCTCGTCGCCGGCCTTGTTGTATTCGGCCTGCACCACGCGCCTCGCGCCGCTGCCCTTCAGGTCGGCCCACTCGGCGATGGGAAGCACCTTGAAGCCGGCGTCGAGGTTGCGTGTATCGAACACCGCGACCGACTGATTGAGCTTGGCATCCGGGTTCAGCGGCGTGTCGACCCACAGGTTGGACGACTTGGGATGGGTCTTGATGAAGAGCGAACCGCCGCCCTGGCCCTTGACCGTCTGCACTACCTTCCACGCCTGCGCGGGGTGGCCGGCGGGGTCAGTGCCGATCAGGCTGATGGTCTCGTCGCCCAGGTGGCTGGTGGCCCAGACCGGGCCGAACTGCGGATGCGTGAAGTTGGCGCCGCGGCCCGGGTGCGGGGTCTTGCCGACGTTGACCAGCGCCGCCAGCTTGTCTTCCTTGGTGTCGACCACGGCGATCTTGTCCGAGGCGTTGGCGGCGACCAGGAAGTAGCGCCCGGTCGAATCGAAGCCGCCGTCATGCAGGAACTTGGCCGAATCGATGGTGGTGGTCTTCAGGTTGGCCAGGTCCGAGTAGTTGACCATCAGGATCTTGCCGGTCTCCTTGGCGTTGATCACGAATTCCGGATGGAAATGGCTGGCCACGATCGACGCCACGCGCGGCTCGGGATGGTATTCGTTGTCCACGGTCATGCCGCGCGTGGACACCACCTTGAGCGGCTTGAGCGTGTCGCCATCCATGATCACGTACTGCGGCGGCCAGTATGACCCCGCCACCGCGTACTTGTCTTCGTAGCCCTTGTACTTTGAGGTCTCGACCGAGCGCGCCTCCATGCCGATCTTCACTTCGGCGACGATATCGGGCTTGGGCAGCCACAGGTCGATCAGGTCCAGGCGCGCGTCCCGGCCGATCACGTACAGGTAGCGCCCCGACGCCGACATGCGCGAGATATGCACCGCATAGCCGGTCTTGACGATATTGATGATCTGCTTGCTGTCGCCGTCGATCAGCGCGACCTCGCCGGCGTCGCGCAGCGTGACCGAGAACAGGTTGTCCAGGTTGTACTGGTTCATCTTCTGCGTCGGGCGCTTGGCCACCGGCACGATGTCCTTGCGGCTTTTCTCGATATCGGCGAGCGAGAACTCGGGCGGCGTCGGCGGGTCGAGCTGGATGTAGCGCGCCATCAGGTCGACCTCCTTGTCGGTGAGATCGCCCGAGGTGCCCCAGTTGGGCATGCCGGCGGGACTGCCGTACTTGATGAAGGTCTTCAGGTATTCGGTGCCGCGCGCGCGGGTGATGTCAGGCGTCAGCGCCTTGCCGGTGGCGCCCTTGCGCAGCACGCCGTGGCAGCCGGCGCAGCGTTCGAAGTAGATCTGCCGCGCGTGGTCGAATTCAGCGGTGGTCAGGGTGGGGATGGCGGCCTTCTTTTCAGCCTTCGGCGCGGTCTTGGCGTCAGCCTTGGTAGCAGCGTGAGGCAGGCCAGGCCAGAGTGAGAGCGGCAATGCCGCGATTGCCGGATACAGCCAGTTTTTTGCTTTCATGGGGTGCCGTGGATCAGCGGTGGGAAAGCGATTTCGCGGTGCGCAGGCAAGTGTTGCCTGGACCTGTCGTCATGTGGCGATCATGGGCACACACTGCCGACATGGGATTGACTGGTATCAAACGAAGCCGGGAGGCTCGCGGCGCCCTGGTCGCGCACGGCCAGGATAAAGCCGCCGACCTGCGCGATATCGTCCAGCGCCATGCATGGCAGCACGGTGTCCATGCGCGTGTCGGTGGCCAGCGCGATGATCGACGGATCGCCCGGATAGCAGGGCGCGCGCCCGTGCGCGGGCCGGTACACCTCGATGCGCGGGATTGCCTCGCGGCGGAAGCCTTCCACCAGCGTGATGTCGGCCGGGCGCAGGCGCGCGACCTGTTCGGCCAGCGTCGGCTCGGCCTCGTCGGCCAGTTCGCGCACGATGGCGTAGCGATAGGGCGAGGCCACCATCACCTCGGCCGCGCCGGCGGCGCGGAAGCGTGCGCTGTCCTTGCCCGGCGGCTCGAGTTCGAGCGGATGGTGGCTGTGCTTGACCACGTTGACGGTCAGGCCCTGGGCGCGGAACCACGGCAGCAGCGCCGTGATCAGCGTGGTCTTGCCGCTGCCGGAGGTGCCGGTGATGCCAAGGATGAAGGGATGCATGGGGTCAGCGTTCGCAGGGTTCGCAGGTTTCTGATTGGGCGGGCAGCGGGCACACCAGCGGCAGGAAGCTGTCGGCGCGCTGCGAGTAGGCCAGCAGCGCGCCGGCCTGGAGATCGAAATACCAGCCGTGCAGCGTCAGCGCGCCCTGCGCAATGCCGGCCGCGACCGACGGGTGGGTGCGTAGATGCGTCAGCTGGAC
>JABFVP010000690.1 GCA_013362725.1 Cupriavidus sp. | reverse complement strand
GAACAGGTTGTAGGTCAGCTCGCAATGCCGCACCACGGCGCGGTGCGCGCCGGGCTGGATGTAGATGCCGGCGTTCTGGTCCTTCAGGCTGTCGCCGGAGTCGCGCACGATCAGCCCCTCGACCGTCACGTCGGGCGCGCCGATGCGCAGCGTATCGCCGCGCAGCGCGCCGCTGAGCGTGGGCCGCGCGATGCCGCGCAGCACCAGCGGCCTGGCCACGGTGAAGTTGCCAATGTAGTGGCCGCGCGCGATCTCGATGGTGTCACCGGCAGCAGCGGCATCGATCGCCGCCTGCAGCGACTGGCCGGGCTGCACGCGCCAGGTGGCTGCCTGCGCGCCGGTCATGCCGCAGACCAGCCATAGCAACGGGATACCGGACAGCAGCTTCATGCGGCCAGCATCCCCATCGCCTTCAGCGCCAGGAACAGTGCGGCACCGATCATCAGGTTCTTGAAGCCGACATAGCTGAGCATGTCCATCACGGTGGCGCGACGATAGCGGCCGCGCCACCACGGGCCATCCTTGACATAGCGCTTTGCCGACAGGCGGATCAGCGCCTCGTAGAGGCTCCAGCCCAGCCACCAGCCGATCACCGCGCCGGCGCGCAGTTGTCCGCGAGCCGCCAGCACCCACGCCACGGTTGCCGCCAGCGCGACGGCCACCCCCGCCAGCTGCAACGCCGCGGCGGAGCGCCAGCCCTGCCCGCTCCATGGCCACAGGTGGTCCCATAGCCCGGCGAAGCAGCGCGCGGCGCCCGTGGTGGCGGCGTAGGGCGGCGTCACGGGATCGGTCGGCATGCGCGGATCGGGGCCCGACGGCTGTGCCGCATTGGCCGTCACCGGCACCAGCGGAATGAAATACCCGTCGCGCCCCACCGGCGTCAGCGGCAGCCCGTCGCGCTCGCGCCGCTTGCGCTCGCGCGCCAGCGGCGGGCAGCCGTGCGTATCGGTGTAGAGCACCATGCAGTCGAGGCAATGCAGGCACTCGCGCTGGTCGATGCGGCCATCGGCATCGATCGCCTGCGCGCCGCAGCCCGCCGCGCATGCCCTGCAACGGTTGCAGTCGGGCTTGCGCCGCAGGCCGAACCAGCGGAACGTGCTTGGCATGGCCAGCGCCGCGCCGAGCGGGCACAGGTACTTGCAGTAGGGCCGTTCGATCAACAGCGACAACGCCAGCAGCGTGCATGCGAACACCCCGTAGGGCCACGCGCGGTTCGCGATGCCGACCAGGAAGGTGGTCTTGAACGGCTCGATCTCCGCCAGCCGCTCGGCCAGCCCCATCGAGAACACCGACACCGCCAGCAGTCCGAAAAACACGCCGTACTTGACCCACTTGAGGCGGTCATGCCAACGGCGCGGCAGTTGCCGCTGCCAGCGCTTCAGCCCAACCAAGCGGCCGAGCTTGTAGATCGCCTCGGACAGCGAGCCGAACGGGCACAGCCAGCCGCAGAACAGCCCGCGCCCGAACAGCAGCACCGTGACGATGATGAAGATCCAGAAGCAGAAGATAAAGGGATCGCTCAGGAACAAGGCCCAGTCCCAGCGCAGCAGCAGCGCATGGAACCACGTCAGCACCTGCGTCACCGAAGGCTGCGCCATCGCGCCAAACCCCACCAAGACGATGCTGATGGCCCAGGCCGTGTACTTGAACGCATTGACCGGCCACTTGCGCCGGTGGCTGGCACGCCGCGTCAGGCGGTCGCGCAGCGCATAGACCAGCGTGACCACGCCCAGCAGCGCCACGAACAGCGCGATGGTGCCGGCCTGCCGGCGCCAGACCTTGCGCCACGGCGCCTCGGGCACGTCGATATGGGGACGGCCGCCCTGCAGTAGCGCCGCCGGCAGCCAGTACGGCGCGTCGAAGCTGGCAAAGCTGCGCGTGCCGGTGGCGCGGTCGACCCGGTTGCCGAGGAACGACAGCTTCCACGGATACGCCGCCGAAAACGCCGGCGAACGGATCACGAAGATCGCCGACTCGGTCGGCGCCGGCGCGCCCGGCGCGGCCACGCCGTAGAGGTTCAGGTAGTCGAGGTCGCGGAAGGTGAAGGCGTCGGTGTCCTGGCGCACCTGCACCCGGTCATAGATGCCGCCGCGCACGAAGCCCGAGCCCTTGAACGACTCGGTGCCGGCGGTGCGGATCACGAAGATGGCATGTTCGCCCGGCCGCAGCTGCGCGCGCAGGCCCTGCCAGCCGGCATCGCCCAGCACGCTGCGCGCGATATCGGGATGGTTCAGGTCGCCGAACCACAGTTCGATGAACGGCCCACCGCCGCCCGGCAGGCCGACCTGCGCGGGCTGTACCAGCAGGCGCTGCACCGCGCCCAGCGCCACCAGCTGCGGCCAGCTGTAGTGCGCGCCGCGTTCAACGAAGCGCGCCGGCGCGCGCTGCGTCGGCGCCAGGATGCCGACCTGTCGCGCCACCGCCGCACCCGCCGTGGTCAGCACCTGATTCTGCGCAATCACCGTCACCGTGGCGCCTGAAATCGCATCGACGCCGACCACGCCTTCGTCGGGACGCGACTGCCCCACCTCGATCTTGTCGGCGACCGACTTGCCGACGTATTGCCGGTTGAAATCCAGCAGCGCCGATTCCGGAATGCCCAGCAACAGGATCGGCTCCGAATGCTTCAGCACCTTGACGCCGGCATAGCGGCCCTGCGTGTCCATGCCGATCAGCGTCACCACCGGCTTGCCCGAATACGCCGGCGTGTCGGTGATGTCGGTGGACAGCATGACGTAGCCGAGCAGTTCGCGCGTGCCGCCGGGGCCGGTACGATAGCCCTCGACATAGGGCGGCCGGCCCATGCGCGCCGAAAAATGCGTGGCGCCGGGCAGCACCTGCGCGCACGGCACCAGCGCGCACAGGTCGGTGACGGTGGCGAGCT
>JABFVP010000237.1 GCA_013362725.1 Cupriavidus sp. | reverse complement strand
GAGCGGGAGAGGGGAGAAAGCCAGCGGGATGCGAAACGCTTAGTAGAAGGAGTCACCCCATGCATATCGCCTTCATCGGCCTGGGCAACATGGGCGCGCCCATGGCGCGCAACCTGCTCAAGGCCGGCCACACGCTGACCGTATTCGACCTGAACGCCGCCGCGGTGGCCTCGCTGTGCGCCGAGGGCGCGGGCAGCGCGGACTCGGCGCGCAAGGCCGTGGCCGAGGCGGATTTCGTCATCACCATGCTGCCGGCGGCCGCGCACGTGCGCAGCGCCTACCTTGGCGAAGACGGCGTGCTGGCCGGGGTGCGGCCCGGCGTGCCGCTGGTCGACTCCAGCACCATCGACCCCGCCACCGTGCGTGAACTGGCCGCCGCGGCCGAGGCCCACGGCAATGCGCTGGCCGATGCGCCGGTGTCCGGCGGCACCGTCGGCGCGCAGGCCGGCACGCTGACCTTCATGGTCGGCGCCAGCGAGGCACTGTTCGCGCAGGTGCGGCCGGTGCTGGCCGGCATGGGTCGCAACCTGGTCCACTGCGGCGGCACCGGCACCGGCCAGGTCGCCAAGATCTGCAACAACCTGATCCTGGGCATCTCCATGATCGGCGTCTCCGAGGCGATGGCGCTGGGGGTGAAGCTCGGCATCGATGCCAACGTGCTGGCAGGCATCGTCAATACCTCCACCGGCCGCTGCTGGGCTTCCGATACCTGCAATCCGTGGCCCGGCGTGATCGAGACCGCGCCAGCCGGCCGCGGCTACAGCGGCGGCTTTGGCGCCGACCTGATGCTCAAGGACCTCGGCCTGGCCGCGGATGCCGCGCGCAGCGTGAAGCAGCCGCTGTTCCTGGGCGCGCTGGCGCAGCAGGTCTACCAGGCGGTAAGCCATGCCGGCGACGGCCATCTCGACTTCTCCGGCGTGATCCGCCAGTACCTGTCCGCCGCGGACAAGGAGCACCAGCAATGATCGAGTTTGTCCTGCACGGCCACGTCGCCACGCTGACGCTGAGCCGGCCGCCCGCCAATGCGTTCACCGCCGAAGGCCTGCAACAGTTGCGCGAACTGGTGGCAAGGATCGATGCCAACCCGGAGGTCCGCGCCGTAGTCGTCACCGGAGCCGGCGAGAAATTCTTCAGCGCCGGCGCAGACCTGAACGGCTTTGCCGAAGGCGACCGCGCCCACGCGCGCGTGATGGCGCAGCAGTTCGGCAGCGGCTTCGAAGCGCTGCAGAATGCGCGTCCGGTGGTGATTGCCGCGATCAACGGCTATGCCATGGGCGGCGGGCTGGAATGCGCGCTGGCCTGCGATATCCGCATCGCCGAGGAACAGGCGCAGATGGCACTGCCCGAAGCCGCGGTGGGGCTGCTGCCGTGCGGCTGCGGCACGCAGACGCTGCCGTGGCTGGTGGGCGAAGGCTGGGCCAAGCGCATGATCCTGACCAACGAGCGCGTCGACGCGGCCACGGCGCTGCGCATCGGGCTGGTGGAGGAAGTCGTGCCGCGCGGCCAGGCCCTTGCCACGGCGCTGGCGATGGCCGAACGTGCCGCCAAGGTCAGCCCGCGTGCCGCCGCGCACAGCAAGCGGCTGGTGCACCTGGCGCGCCAGGGCGTGCCGCGGCAGGCCGCGCTGGCATTGGAGCGCGAGCGCTTTGTCGATCTGTTCGACGATGCCGACCAGCGCGAGGGCGTCAATGCCTTCCTCGAGAAACGCGCGCCGCAATGGCGCAATGCCTAGGAGCGCGCCATGCGCCTGACCGAAGAGACCAAGGCCGCCAACCTGGATGTAGCCGAGCCCGAGGTGCTGTTCCAGGTGGTCAACGGCGTCGGCATTGCCACGCTGAACCGGCCGCGCCAGCTCAATGCCCTGTCGTATCCGATGGTCGTCGCGCTGGGCGCGCAGGTGGAAGCCTGGGCGAACGACGATGCCATCCGCGCGGTGGTGTTGCGCGGTGCGGGCCCGAAGGCCTTCTGCGCCGGCGGCGATATCCGCGCGCTGACCGACAGCTATCGCGACGGCACGCCGCTGCACCGGCGCTTCTTTATCGACGAATACACGCTGGACTACCGCCTGCACCGCTATCCCAAGCCGCTGGTGGCGCTGATGGACGGCATCGTCATGGGCGGCGGCATGGGCCTGGCACAGGCCGCGCATCTGCGCCTGGTCACCGAACGCTCGCGCGTGGCCATGCCCGAGACCGGCATCGGCCTGGTGCCGGACGTTGGAGCCAGCCACTTCCTGTCGAAGCTGCCGCTGCCGCTGGCGCTCTACCTGGGGCTGACCGGCGTAAGCATCGGCGCGGCCGACGCCTTGCTGTGCGGACTGGCCGATGCGGCGGTAGGCAGTGCCTCGCTGGATGGGCTGGAGCAAACCCTGGCCGGCATCGAATGGGGCCATGACACGCTGGCCGACCTGCGCCGTGCGGTGGTGCGCGAGCCTGTCGCAAGCGCCGCCGAAGCGCCGCTGCTGCAAGTGCTGCCAGCCCTGCTGCAGCATTTCGCGGGGCACGCCACGCTGCCGGAGATCCTGGCGGGATTGGCTTGCCAGGACGACCCCGCCTACACCGCATGGGCCACCCGCACTATCGACGTGCTGCGCACCCGTTCGCCGCTGTCCGCGTGCGCCACGCGCGAGCTGCTGCTGCGCGGGCGCAGGATGGACCTGGCCGACTGCTTCCGCATGGAACTGGCGGTGGTGGTCAACACCTTCGCGCATGGCGACTTCGTCGAAGGCGTGCGCGCGCTGATCGTCGACAAGGACAACGCCCCGCGCTGGCGCGTCAGCAGCTATGAAGCGGTGGACGAGGCCCGGGTCCAGGCGCTGTTCCGGCCGTGGTGGGCGCCGGGCGAGCAGCCGCTGGCCCTGCACCTCTGAGTGGATGCACTGCCGTG
>JABFVP010000595.1 GCA_013362725.1 Cupriavidus sp. | reverse complement strand
AATCTTTCGCCGTATCACAACGGCAAGATCGGCGAGCCGCGCCGTCCCGTGTGTCCCACCGATTCGGTGATTGCCCAGGCCGGCTACTACCTGGGCGACCTCAGCTGCCCGCTGGGGCCGGACAGCTGGCGCGCGATCCTGCGCGGCGCGCACAGCGCGGTCGCGGCCGCACGCCACGTGTGCGAACGGCAGGACGGCGCCGGCATGGCCTACGCGCTGTGCCGTCCCTCCGGCCACCACGCCCACAGCGACCGCGCGGCCGGCTTCTGCTACGTCAACAACTCGGCCATCGCGGCACAGACGCTGCTGGCGCGGTTCGGCAAGGTGGCGGTGCTCGACGTCGATGCGCATCACGGTGACGGCACCCAGCAGATTTTCTATCACCGCTCCGATGTGATGACGATCTCGCTGCATGCCGATCCGGCGGATTACTACCCTTTCTATACCGGCTATGCAAACGAGCGCGGCTATGGCGCGGGCTACGGCTACAACCTCAACTTCCCGCTGGCGCACGGCAGCGGCGACGCCGAGTTCCTGTCGGCGCTCGACGGCGCGCTGGACGCGCTGCGCGACTATCGCCCGCAGGCGGTGGTACTGGCGCTGGGCTTCGATACCTACGAGAACGACCCCATCAGCGTGCTGAAGGTCAGCATGGACGGCTACCGCGGCATCGGCGAGCGCATCCATGCACTGGGCCTGCCGACGGTGGTGGTGCAGGAGGGCGGCTACGAGGTCGAGGCCATTGGCCGCGGGCTGGATGCATTCCTGGCGGGTTTCGCACCTGCGACCGCTCAGGCCTGAATGGCGCAATCACCAATACCGGGAGAACTGCAATGACTAGCAAGATCGCCATCAACGGCCAGCGCCTGTGGCAATCGCTGATGGACCTCGCGCAAATCGGCGCCACGCCCAAGGGCGGCAATGCGCGGCTGGCGCTGACCGCGCTCGACGGCCAGGGCCGCGACCTGGTATGCGGCTGGATGCGCGACGCGGGCCTGACCGTGACGGTGGACCGCGTCGGCAATATCTTCGGTCGCCGCGCCGGGCGCAACGATGCGCTGCCGCCGGTGATGACCGGCAGCCATATCGATACGCAGCCGACCGGCGGCAAGTTCGACGGCTGCTTCGGCGTGCTGGCCGGGCTGGAAGTCATGCGCACGCTCAACGACCATGGCGTGACCACCGAAGCGCCGCTCGAACTGGCCATCTGGACCAACGAGGAAGGCACGCGCTTCGTGCCGGTGATGATGGGTTCGGGCGTGTTCGCGGGCATCTTCCCGCTGCAGACCGCGCTTGACGCCACCGATACCGAAGGCAAGCGCGTGGCGGACGAACTGCAGGCGATAGGCTACGCCGGCACCGACGAAGTAGGCGGGCGCCCGGTGGGAGCGTACTTCGAGGCGCATATCGAACAGGGCCCGGTGCTGGAGGCGGCGGGCAACGTGATCGGCGTGGTCACCGGCTCGCTCGGGCTGCGCTGGTACGACGTGACCGTGACCGGCATGGAAGCGCACGCCGGCCCCACGCCGATGCCGCTGCGCCGCGACGCGCTCTATGGCGCCACCCACGTGATGCAGGAAGTGGTGCGCATCGCGCATGACTTCGCGCCGCACGGCCGCGGCACGGTTGGCGTGGTCAATCTCCACCCCGGCTCACGCAATGTGATTCCCGGCGCGGTGAAGTTCACGGTCGACCTGCGCCACGAGGATGCCGGCAAGCTGGCCGGGATGGACGCGCGCTTCCGCGCCGCGTGCGAGGCGCTGGCACAGGGCAAGACCACCGGCGCCACCTTCGACGTGAAGATCGAAGACGTGCAGTACTTCCCGCCGACCCCGTTTGCGCCGGAACTGGTCGAACACGTGCGCCGCGAAGCCGTCGCGCGCGGCTATAGCCAGCAGAACATCGTCACCGGCGCCGGCCACGATGCCGTCTACATGGCGAGCGTGACCCCGACCGCGATGATCTTTGTGCCCTGCAAGGACGGCATCAGCCACAACGAAGTGGAAGACGCCCGCCCCGAGCATCTGGAAGCCGGCGCCAACGTGCTGCTCGGCGCGATGGTGGCACAGGCGGGCGCATGACCGCCGCGGCCCGGGGCATGCCCGACTGGTGGCGTGGCGGGCTGCTGTTCCTGTGCGTGGTGACGCTGTTCGCTACCGTGGACGCCACCGCCAAGCACCTGGTCGGCCGCTATCCCGCGCCGTTTCTCAATGCGGTGCGCTACGGCGCCACGCTGGCGGTAGCCGTGGCCATGCTCGCCGGGTCGGGCCAGCTTCGCTTCTGGCGCACCCCGCACCGTGGCCTGCTGGTGCTGCGTGGGCTGATGCTCGCGGTGGTCGGCACCTGCTTCATGACCGCGCTGCTGTGGATGCCGCTGGCCGAGGCCACCGCCATCTATTTCATGGCACCACTGATGGTGGTGGGCCTGTCGCCATGGATGCTGGGCGAGAAGGTCGGCCCGCGCCAGTGGCTGGCGGTCAGCGCGGGCTTCTGCGGGATGCTGCTGATCGTACGCCCCGGCGGCGCGGTGTCGTGGCTTGGCACCGTGCTGATGCTGGCCGCCACGCTGGCCTATGCCATGCTGCAACTGCTGACCCGGCGCATGGCGGGGCAGGTGGATGCGCGCGTGCAGTACGGTTTTGCCGCGCTGATCTGCATGGTCGCCACCGGCGTGCCGGCACCGTTCTTCCCGCCGCCGGTTTGGCCCGACCTGGCCGATTGGCTGGCGATCCTCGCCATGGGTCTGATGAGCGCGGCGGCGCAGGTGCTGCTGATCCTGGCGCTGCAGCGTGCGCCGGCATCGCGGCTGGCACCGCTGAACTATTTCCACCTGCTGCTGGCGCTGGTCTACAGCGCGCTGTGGTTCGGCCGCTGGCCCGATGCGCTGGGGCTGGCCGGCATCGCCCTGATCGTGGTCGCGGGCCTGACGCAGACGCTGCCGTCGCCCGCGGCCCTGTCAACCAAACGAGGAACCTCATGAGCGAAACACGCGACCTGTCTTACTGGCAGGCCCGGGCAGCCTCGCTGCGCCCGCAAGGCCGCGCCTATATCGGCGGCGAATGGACCGATGCCGCCGATGGCGCCACCTTCGACACCATCAACCCCGCCACCGGTGCAGTGCTGGCCAAGGTGGCGGCATGCAGCGCGGCCGACGTCGACCGCGCCGTCGCGGCGGCACGCCAGGCCTTCGAACAAGGCGTCTGGTCGGGCCTGTCACCGCGCGAGCGCAAGGCCGTGCTGCTGCGCCTGGCCGCGCTGATCGAAACGCACCGCGAGGAACTGGCCTTGCTGGAAACGCTGGACATGGGCAAGCCCATCGGCGACACGCTGGCCTACGACGTTCCGGAAGCGGCGCGCACCTTCGCGTGGTACGCCGAAGCCATCGACAAGATCTACGACGAAATCGCCCCCACCGGCGCCAACGTGCTCGCCACCATCACGCGCGAGCCGCTCGGCGTGGTGGCGGCCGTGGTGCCCTGGAACTATCCGCTGCTGATGGGCAGCTGGAAGGTCGCGCCCGCGCTGGCTGCCGGCAACAGCGTCATCCTCAAGCCGGCCGAGCAGTCGCCGCTTACCGCGTTGCGGCTCGCCGAGCTGGCCGCTGAAGCCGGCATTCCGGCCGGCGTCTTCAACGTCGTGCCGGGACTGGGGGCGCAGGCCGGGCAGGCGCTCGGCCTGCACCCCGACGTGGATTGCATCGCCTTCACCGGCTCCACGGCCACCGGCAAGCGGTTCATGGAGTATTCCGGCCAGTCCAACCTGAAGCGTGTCTGGCTTGAATGCGGCGGCAAGTCGCCGCACATTGTGTTCGATGACTGCGCCGACCTCGAGCGCGCCGCGCAGGCCGCCGCCATCGGCATCTTCAACAACCAGGGCGAGATCTGCATCGCCGGCTCGCGTCTTTATGTCCAGCGCGCCATCTACGAGCCGTTCATGGAGCAGCTGGAGGCGTATGCCCGGGCAATGCAGCCCGGCGACCCGCTCGACCCGGCCTCTGCCATGGGCGCTATCATCGACGCGCGCCAGCTCGACCGCGTGATGTCCTATGTGGAAGGCGGGCAGCGCGAAGGGGCGAGGTTGCGTCTGGGCGGCGAACGTGTCCGCACGGACACTGGGGGCTATTTCCTGCAGCCGACCATTTTCGAATGCCCGAGCCAGTCGCTCAGCATCGTGCGCGAGGAGATCTTTGGACCGGTGCTGGCCGTGACGATGTTTGATACCGAGGAGGAAGTGGTGCGCATGGCCAACGACTCGCCTTATGGGCTTGGCTCAGGGTTGTGGACCGCCAACCTGTCACGCGCACACCGTGTCTCGCGTGGGCTGCGGGCCGGGCTAGTGTGGGTCAATTGCTATATGGATGGCGATATCACGGTGCCGTTTGGCGGCGTCAAGCAATCGGGTTCCGGGCGAGACAAGTCGTTGCATGCGTTGGACAAGTACTGCGATCTGAAGACTACGTGGATCAGGCTGGAGTAAGGCCCGGCAATCACCGCGTCGGAAATGGATGATGCATCCGGAAATTGCACCGGTTGCCGAGCGGTGCCTCAGTCGATCAGCTTCCCCTGTGCGTCAATGAACGGATACGCCGGTCCATGGTCCCCGATGGCAACGGCATGGGTGACCAGTCCGTGCACGGGATGCCACCAGTGCAGCAGCATGCCCGGCGGCTCCATCCGGAAGCGCGAAGCCGCCTGCGGGTCGAGGTCCAGCGCGACCTGGTGCGCCGGTCCGGGCGCGGTCATGGCGATGGTGCCGCCGAAGCGCCGGGTGATATGCCTATGCAGATGGCCGCACAGCACTCGCTCGACCTGTGGATGGCGCCGCACCACGGCCTCGAGCAGCGCTGCGTTCTGCAGACCCTGTTGGTCCATGTGGCCGATGCCTGTGTGGAAAGGCGGGTGATGCAGCATCAGCAGGGTAGGGCGCCGCGGCGCGGCGGCAAGCGCGGCTTCCAGCCATGGCAGCGCATCCGGATCGACGCGCCCGCCGCTATGGCCGGGCACGGTGCAGTCGAATGCGATCAGTGTCAAGGGCCCGGCGTCGATGCGGTAATGGACCGGGGCGTCGGCATCGCCCGCGGCGAACAGATAGGCGTGATCTGCGTGATCGGCAAATACGCGGCGCAGTGCGCTGCGGCTGTCGTGGTTGCCCGGCATCAGCCGCACTGGCATCGGCAAGGAGTCAAGGATCCCTCGCAGGAAGCGATATTCCTCCTCGCTGCCAAAGTCGACCAGGTCGCCGGTCACCACCGCAATGTCGGGGCGCTGAGGCAACGCCAGCAGCGTGTCGATGCACTGGCGCAGGGCGCCTGCGGTATCCACGCGACGGTACGAGAGCTTGCCGCCCGCCTTGATATGCAGGTCGGTGATGTGGGCAACCAGGTAGGGGGTGGCCTGGGTGGCGCTCTGCATCATGCCGCGCTCCCTACTGACACCGAGGGCGCGGCGGGCACTGTCAGCAGATGGCCGGTATCGATGCGCAGGCCAACGCGGTCGCCGGCCACCCAGCGGTCGCGTCGCGCGGTATCGAGCACGATCGGGGCAGGTGCGCCAACATCGACCAGCAGCCGGGTCGCATGGCCAAGGAACAGGGCCGTGACGACATTGCCGGCCACATGGACGTCGGGCGCGTTAGGCGCGTCGGCCAGCGCCACGTCCTCGGGCCGGAACATCAGCTCCACCTGCGCCACCTCGATGTGCCGCGGCTCACGCGGCAAGGCGCCACCAGGCACGCGCCATACCTGGTGATCCGCAGCCGCCGGCAAGCGGTTCATGGTGCCGATAAAGTCGGCGACGAAGGCATTGGCCGGATGCCGGTAGATGTCCTGCGGCGTGCCGCTTTGCGCGATGCGCCCCTTGTCCATCACGATGATCCGGTCGCCCAGCGCCATCGCCTCGGCCTGGTCGTGCGTGACATACACAGTGGTGATGCGCAGGCTGCGCAGCAGCTGGTTGATGTCGGCGCGCAACGCATCACGCAGCTTGGCATCGAGCGCCGTCAGCGGTTCGTCCAGCAGCAGCACACGCGGCTGCACGGCGATGGCGCGCGCGAGCGCCACGCGCTGGCGCTGGCCCCCGGACAATTGGTCGACGCGCCGGTTGGCGAAGGCGCCCAGCTGCATCATGGCGAGCATGTCGTCGACCCGGCGCCGGCGCGTCTGTGCGTCGACCTTGCGCACGCGCAGGCCATAGCCGATGTTCTCGGCCACGGTCATATTGGGGAACAGCGCATAGTTCTGGAACACCATGCCGACGCCGCGCTGCTCGATCGGCAGATGCGTGACCGGTGCGCCGCCGAACAGGACCTCGCCGCCCGTATCGGGAAATTCCAGCCCCGCGATCATCCGCAGCGTGGTGGTCTTGCCGCAGCCAGACGGACCGAGCAGCACGACAGTTTCGCCGGCACCGATGTCCAGGTCCAGCGGTTCGAGCGCGCGCGTGCCGTCGGCGAAAGTCTTGCCGCAGTGGCGCAGGGCGATGGTGGTGGGCTCATGCATGGCGGGGGGCCTCCGTCTGTGGCTGGGACTGCGGCGCGTTGTCCAGGCCGCCAGGTGGGTTCAATGAAGTGGTGACCGTGCCGGCGAACGGCATGGGCGTGTCCTGCACCGGATGTCGCCGGGCCCGCGCACCCAGCGCGGATACCATTTGCATGACCACCAGCAGCGGAATAATCATCAGGAAAAACACGATGGTGTAGGCAGAGCCGATCTCCAGGCGCATCGAGGCATAGCTGTCGGCGAGTCCGACGGGAAGCGTCTGCGTGGTAGGCGTATGGAGCATCCATGTCAGGTTGAACTCACCGACCGACAGCGTCACGACCATCAGCGCGCCGGCAAGAATCCCTTGCCGGCAATTCGGCAGCACCACGGTGAAAAAACGCTGCATGCGGGTCGCGCCGAGGCTGGCGGCGGCGTCCTCGAGGGTGCGGATATCGATGGCGGACATGATGGCCAGCACCGAACGCACCATGAAGGGCAGGGTGAACAGGACATGCCCGATCAGGATGAAGACCCAGCTGGTGCGCAGCCACGGCAGGCCCCCATACAGCAGGATCAGACCGAGTGCGGTCGCGAGTCCGGGGATCGCCACCGGCAACATCAGCAATTCCTCGATCAGCCGGGTCACGCGGCTGCGGCGCAGCGCCATGTAATAGGCGGCCGGAACGCCGAGCACCAGCGTGCAGGCCAGGCACGCCAGCGCGATCCACAGCGACAGGAAGATGGTGTTGCGGTACAGGCCCCACACTTCCCCGACCCAGCGCGTGGTCAGGCCGCTCTGCAGCCCGACGAAGATATTGTTGGTGAGGCCGGCCAGCACCGACAGCGCCACGGGGACGGTCATGAACGCGCAAACGGCGAGCGTCAGTGCGAGTTGCGCCCAATAGGCGGAGCCGCGACGGTTGGTCTTCATGCTTGCTCCTACGCGGTGGCGGCAACCGCGTTGCCGGAAAGATGACGCGCCACCGCCAGCAGCGCCCAGGTCACGACACCGAGCAGGATGGACAGCGCGGCGGCCATGCCGAAGTTGGCGTAGTTGGTGAACTCGTTGTAGATGGTGAGCGGCAGCACATCGAGTTGCGTAGCGAGAGTAAAGGCGGTGCCGAACGCGCCCATGCTGGTGGCGAAGCAGATCGCGCCGCTGGAGATCAGCGCGGGCATCAGCGCCGGCAGCATCACGTCGCGCACCACGCGCCAGCGGCCGGCGCCCAGCGAGCGGGCCGCTTCCTCCAGCGAGGCGTCGAGTTTTTCGACCGCCGCCATCACGGTCAGGATCACGCGTGGAATGGAGAAGTACAGGTAGCCGACAAACAACCCGGCCATGCCATAAGCAAAGGTCCAGCGCTCGCCGGCGAGCAGGTCGCCGACCGATGCGAGCAGGCCGTTGCGGCCGCCCAGCATGATGACCATGAAACCGATCACCACGCCGGGAAAGGCCAGCGGAAAGGTCAGCATGGCCACCAGCACCGGCTTGCCCGGCACCGGATGCCGCTGCAGGAAGGTCCCCGCCACGCCGGCGATCGCCAGCGTGGCCAGCGTCACCGAGGCCGACAACAGCACCGTGGACAGCAGGCTGTGCAGGTAGCGCGGGCTCGACAGCACGGTCCAGTAGACTCCCGCGCCGTTCTCCCCCGCCACGCTGACCGCCAGCAGTTTGGCCATCGGCAGGCAGAAGAACGCCAGGAAAACGATCAGCGCCGGCAGCGCGAAGACGATCAGCGTGCGGGCGGCTGGCGCAGTGTTGCGACGGCTCATGGGTTTCTCCATCTTGAGAGGGGCTGGCCGGGGCGACGCGCGCCCCGGCGCGGCGTCAGCGCACTTCCTTCAGGTACTGGTCGCTGAAGGCCTTTTGCACTTCGGCCATCTTGCCGTAGTCGATGGTTTTCGCGCGCGCATAGTCCGCGGCCGGCAGGAAGCGGGCTTCCACTTCCTTGGACACTGCCTTGGCCCGTACCGGCCGCAGATAGGCATTCGCCCACAGCGACTGCCCGGCGTCGGACAGCACGAAGTCCAGCACCTTGCGGGCTTCCGCAGGGTGCGGCGCCTT
The DNA here is from genome assembly GCA_013362725.1 of Cupriavidus sp. Classification (GTDB taxonomy): domain Bacteria; phylum Pseudomonadota; class Gammaproteobacteria; order Burkholderiales; family Burkholderiaceae; genus Cupriavidus. Next base: position 2,430 of record JABFVP010000595.1, on the reverse strand, counting down.
GTTGACCATGCTCATGACGTAGGGCACCACCAGCGAGCCCTCCCTGGGAATCACGAAGGCGACGTTGGCGCGATCCTTGTAGCGCGCGCGATAGGCATTGAAGTCGTAGTCCAGCAGGATCGGGATTTCACCGGACAGCACGCGCGCATACGCGGTCTGCTTCGGCACGATGGGCTGGTTCTTCTGCAGGTCCTTGAAGAACTTGAGCGCCGGGCCGAAGTTGTCCAGCGAGCCGCCCAGGGCCTGGTTGATCGCCACCGCGCCCACATAGCCGACAAAGGCGCTGGCCGGATCGAGATAGCCGACCATGCCCTTGTACTCGGGCTTCTGCAGGTCGGCCCATGACTGCGGCACCGGTTTGCCGCGCAACGCGTCGACATTGACCATCAGGCCCAGCGTGCCCGAATGGATGGCGAACCAGTGGCCCTGCGGGTCCTTCAGGCCGTCGGGGATGTCATTCCAGTTGGCAGGCTTGTAGGGGGCCGTCACGCCTTCCTTCTGCGCCTGGATGCCGAACGTCACGCCGTAATACACCACGTCGGCCACCGGATTGGCCCGTTCCGCGACGATCTGGGCCAGCGACTGGCCCGAGTTCTTGTTGTCGTGCGGCACCGTGACGCCGGTCTTTTCCTTGATCGCACGGATCTGCGCCGCCCAGTCCGCCCATTCCGGCGGACAGTTGTAGCAGATTGCCGTTTGCGCGGCCGCAGCGTGGCTGAATACGACCGCGCCAACGACCGTGCCAACCGTGGGCAGCAGCCAGCGCAGGCGGCGCAGCCAGGACGAAGTCGATTGCATGATGCACTCCTTTTCTAGATACGACGGTGGTGGAAAACGGCGTAGGACGAGGCCGCTATCGATGCTGGTTCCGGTTGCAGTACCGCTAGGCCGGCGGTCCCACGGTAGCGCCTTCGCGCAGCGCGTGCGGCAGCAGCGTCGCGCGCGCCAGGCGGGGGTGAGGCGCGGCGCCGGCGCTGGCGGGCTCCAGCCGCGCCAGCAGGCAGCCCAGCGCACGGGCACCGATCTCGTTGTTGGGCTGCGCCACGGTGGACAGCGGCGGTTCCAGCAACTGGCCGAGTTCGATGCCGTCGTAGCCGAGCACCGATACATCGCCGGGCACGGACAGTCCCAGGCGCTTCAGGATGGAAATCACACCGATCGCCAGCATGTCGTTGGTACAAAACAGCGCGGTCGGCGCGGATGGCGCCGTGACGAATCGCCGGATGCGCTCGATCTCCGCCGGCGTATGCGTCGGCGTATGGGCCGGCAGGGACAGCGGCGGCAGCGGTTGCAGGCCATGCGCGCGCATCGCGTCCTGGTAACCCATGTGGCGCTGCCTGGCGCGGTCCGACGCGACGAAGGCGCCCGACACCACCGAGATGCGCCGATGCCCGGCGGCGATCAGCGTCTCGACGCCGGCGCGCGCGCTGACGCGGTTGTCCACCGATACCGAATAGCGTTTGCCCCGGCGCGCTCCCTGGTTGTACGCCAGCACATAAGGCACGCCTTCGGCATCCAGCTGTTCCAGCACCGCGCTGCGGGCGGCATCGGCTACCGTCAGCACCATGCCGTCGACGCGGTGGCGCAGCAGATATTCGATCCGCTCGCGTTCGCGCGCCGGGTCGTAGCGGCTGGTCACCAGCATCAGCGAATAGCCTTGCGCCAGCGCCGCCTCCTCGATGCCGCGCCAGCATTCGGCAAACACGGCATTCTCGAGCGTCGGCAGCATGACCCCGACGATGCGCGAGCGCTGGGCCCGCAGCTTGGCGCCCAGCAGGTTGGGGCGGAAGCCAAGCTCGCCCGCTGCCTGCAATACGCGTTCGGCGGTGTCCTGGCGCACCAGCTCCGGATTGCCGAACACGCGCGAGGCGGTCGCCAGCGACACGCCCGCGGCCCTGGCGACGTTGACCAGGGTCGCGCTATTGGATGGCGCGGGCGAAGCGGCGAGGGCGGTGGCGTTGCGGCGCATTCGGCAGGAATCGGAATCAGTGCAGGAGTCGGTGCGGAAGAAAATGAAAACGTTTTCATTCAAGCCGCAAAAAAACGGGTGTCAAGGACAACCGTTGGTGCGGTGCGCCGCAAAACAGCCGGCGGGGCCATGCGAGTGGCCTGGAAGGCCGAACGAGGGCGATTGTGCGGGGCGCAAGTGACAGCGGGATGACACTAGTGGAGATGCCGCGTGACTCGCCACGGCTCCTTCGCTTAAGTGGGTGCGGCTAACGTGATGGAGGCCCGCACGAAAAACCAGATTTAAACGTGTCCCCGTATTGCGCTGGTCCGGGAACATACGCTATAGTTCGGCCTCTTTGCTGTGGCGCAGGTACGAAAGTCAGCCGCAGCAGGCACCGACACAGGAGTGGTAGTTCAGTCGGTTAGAATACCGGCCTGTCACGCCGGGGGTCGCGGGTTCGAGTCCCGTCCACTCCGCCA
>JABFVP010000676.1 GCA_013362725.1 Cupriavidus sp. | reverse complement strand
GTTCTTGGACTTCGACATCTTCTCGACCCCGCCGATCACCACCGGCTGGCCGTCGGCGATCATCGTGGCGCCTACCGGCCGGCCGCGCTCGTCGGTCTGTAGGTCCACCTCGGCCGGGTTGTACCAGTGCTTCTTGCCCCCGGTGGTGGTGCGCGAGAAGGCCTCGTTGAGCACCATCCCCTGCGAGAGCAGGCGCGTGAACGGCTCGTCGATCTTCACCAGCCCCAGGTCGCGCATCACCTTGGTCCAGAAGCGCGCGTACAGCAGGTGCAGGATCGCGTGCTCGATGCCGCCGATGTACTGGTCCATCGGCATCCAGTAGTCGTTGCGGGCATCGACCATGGTGGCCGCGTCCGGGCAGGTATAGCGCATGTAGTACCAGCACGAATCGATGAAGGTATCCATCGTGTCGGTCTCGCGGCGCGCCGGCTTGCCGCACGACGGGCAGGTGCACTGCAGGAAGCGTGCATCCTTGGCGAGCGGGTTGCCGGTGCCGTCCGGCACCAGGTCTTCGGGCAGCACCACCGGCAGATCCTGCTCGGGCACCGGCACCACGCCGCAGCTGTCGCAATGGATCAGCGGGATCGGCGTGCCCCAGTAGCGCTGGCGCGAGATGCCCCAGTCGCGCAGGCGCCAGGTGGTCTTCTTCTCGCCCAGGCCCATTGCGCCCAGGTCGGCGGCAATGGCTTCCACCGCGGCCTGGTAGCCCAGGCCGTCGTAGTTGCCGCTGTGGATGCAGGTGCCGTTGTCCTTGTCGGCTTACCACTCCTGCCAGGATTCGGTCGAGTACGGCTGGCCCTTGACGTCGATGACCTGCCTGATCGGCAGGTTGTACTTGTTGGCGAAGGCGAAGTCGCGCTCGTCGTGCGCGGGCACGCCCATCACGGCGCCGTCGCCGTAGCTCATCAGCACATAGTTGCCGACCCACACGTCGACCTTGTCGCCGGTGAGCGGATGCACCACCTGCAGGCCGGTCGGCATGCCCTTCTTCTCCATGGTCGCCATGTCGGCTTCCATGACCGAGCCGTGCTTGCATTCGTCGATGAACGCGGCCAGTTCGGGGTTGTTCAGCGCGGCGTGCGTGGCCAGCGGGTGCTCGGCGGCGACCGCGCAGAAGGTCACGCCCATGATGGTGTCGGCGCGCGTGGTGAAGACGTACAGCTTGCCGTCGTTGATCGGCTTGCCGTCCTCGCCCGGGATGTCATGGGTGAAGGCGAAGCGCACGCCCACGCTCTTGCCGATCCAGTTCTGTTGCATCACCTTGACGCGCTCGGGCCAGCCCAGTTGGTCGAGGTCGCCCAGCAGCTCTTGCGCATAGTCGGTGATGCGCAGGTAGTACATCGGGATCTCGCGCTTTTCGACCACCGCGCCCGAGCGCCAGCCGCGGCCGTCGATGACCTGCTCGTTGGCCAGCACGGTCTGGTCGACCGGGTCCCAGTTGACGGTGCCGGTCTTGCGGTAGGCGATGCCCTTTTCCAGCATCTTCAGGAACAGCCACTGGTTCCAGCGGTAATAGTCCGGGCTGCAGGTGGCCACCTCGCGCGACCAGTCGATCGCCAGGCCCATCGACTGCATCTGCTTCTTCATGTAAGCGATGTTGTCGTAGGTCCAGGCAGCCGGCGCCACGCCGTTGTTCAGCGCGGCGTTTTCCGCCGGCATGCCGAACGCGTCCCAGCCCATCGGCATCAGCACGTTGTTGCCGTTCATGCGCAGGTAGCGCGCCATCACGTCGTTGATGGTGTAGTTGCGCACGTGGCCCATGTGCAGCTTGCCCGACGGGTACGGCAGCATCGAGCAGGCGTAGAACTTGGGCTTTTCCTTGCCGTCGGGCCCGGCCGCATGCTCCGACACGCGATAGGCGTCGATGGCTTGCCAGTGCTGCTGGGCGGCTTGTTCAACGGCGGAAGGAAGGTATTTGTCTTGCATGATCGGGACAGCGGTCAAGGACAGCGTCTGCGCGGCAACTGGCCTGCCGGCATCCGGGAAGATTGGTTCGAAGGAAAGCGGCGGGTGCCAGTGTGGGCGCCCGCCCGGCGTGCAATGCTAAAGCAATCGATTATAACCGTGGCGGCAGCGCTGGCCGCCCCCGGCGGCCTTACTTCAGGCCGAGCACGTCCTGCATGTCGAACAGCCCGCTGGGCTTGTCGGCCAGGAAACGGGCCGAGCGCACCGCGCCGTCGGCATACGACTGGCGGCTCGACGACTTGTGGCTGATCTCGATGCGCTCGCCGATGCCGGCGAACATCACGGTGTGGTCGCCGACGATATCGCCGCCGCGGATGGTGGCAAAGCCGATCGAATTGGCATCGCGCTCGCCGGTATGGCCTTCGCGAGCGAACACGCCGCAGGTCTTCAGGTCGCGGCCCAGCGCATCGGCAATCACTTCGCCCATCTTCAGCGCGGTGCCCGACGGGGCGTCGACCTTGAAGCGGTGGTGGGCCTCGATCACCTCGATGTCATAGCCGCTCGACAGCAGCTTGGCCGCCACTTCCAGCAGCTTGAAGGTGGCATTGACGCCGACGCTGAAATTGGCCGCAAAGACGATCCCGATCGATCTGGCGGCCTCGGCCAGCGCGGCCTTGCCGGCCTCGTCGAAGCCGGTGGTGCCGACCACCATCTTGACGCCAAGCCTCTTCGCCGCGGCCAGGTGCGCCAGCGTGCCTTCCGGACGGGTGAAGTCGATCAGGCAGTCGGCGCCCGCCAGGCCGGCTTCCAGGTCCGCGGTGATCGCCACGCCGGTGTCGCGGCCGAGGAACAGGCCCGCATCCTGGCCCAGCGCCGGCGAGCCCGGCACGTCGAGCGCGCCCGACAGCTTCACGCCCCCGGTGTTCAGCACTTGTTCGATCAGCATGCGGCCCATGCGGCCCGATGCGCCTGCGATGGCGATGTTCATGGTG
>JABFVP010000351.1 GCA_013362725.1 Cupriavidus sp. | reverse complement strand
CGGCGGTCTCGGGGGTGGCTTCCTCGAAGCCGGGCAGCTGGCTGACGGCCTCAAGGCCGGCCAGTTCGTTCATGACGAACAGCATGTCCTTGATCGGCGCACGGTAGGTCATCGATGTCTCCCATGTATGAAAAAGCCGTTCGCGGGTCGCCCCCGGAACGGCTCGTTACTTGCTGCCTGCGGTTATTCGAACCGGCCGCAATGCGGCCGGCGCGGCCTCAGCCCAGTGCTGCCACCAGCTCCGGCACCACGGTGTTCAGGTCGCCCACCAGGCCGTAGTCGGCCACGGAGAAGATCGGCGCCTCGGCATCCTTGTTGATCGCGACGATCACCTTGGAGTCCTTCATGCCGGCCAGGTGCTGGATCGCGCCCGAGATGCCGACGGCGATATACAGCTGCGGCGCGACGATCTTGCCGGTCTGGCCGACCTGGTAGTCGTTCGGCACGAAGCCGGCGTCGACCGCGGCGCGCGAGGCGCCCAGCGCGGCGTTGAGCTTGTCGGCCAGCGGCGTCAGCACCTTGGTGTAGTTCTCGCCCGAGCCCACGCCACGGCCACCCGAGACAATGATCTTGGCGGCGGTCAGCTCCGGACGGTCGCTCTTGGCCACTTCGCGCGAAACGAATTGCGAAACGCCAGCGTCGGCCACGGCCGGCAGCGTCTCGACGGCAGCCGAGCCACCTTCGGCAGCGGCGGCGTCGAAGGCGGTGCCGCGCACGGTGATGACCTTGATCTTGTCTTCCGACTTGACCGTGGCGATGGCGTTGCCGGCGTAGATCGGGCGCTCGAAGGTGTCCGGGGCGTCGACCTTGGAGATTTCCGAGATCTGGGCCACGTCCAGCTTGGCGGCCACGCGCGGCAGGATGTTCTTGCCGTACGGCGTGGCCGGGGCCAGGATGTGCGAGTAGTCGTTGGCGATGGCCAGCGCCTGCTCGGCCACGTTCTCGGCCAGGCCGTCGCCGAAGTAGGCGGCATCGGCCAGCAGGACCTTGGTCACGCCGGCGATCTTGGCGGCGGCATCGGCCGCTGCCTTGGCGTTGGAACCGGCCACCAGCACATGCACGTCGCCGCCGCATTGGGCTGCGGCGGTCACGGTGTTGAGCGTGGCGCCCTTGATCGATTGATTGTCGTGTTCAGCAATGACGAGTGCAGTCATGTTATTTCTCCCCCGCGCTCTCAGATAACCTTGGCTTCGTTCTTCAGCTTCTGCACCAGCGTCGCGACGTCCGGCACCATCACACCCGCGCTGCGCTTGGGCGGCTCGACCACTTTCAGGGTCGACAGGCGCGGCTTGACGTCGACGCCGAGGTCTTCCGGCTTGACGATATCGAGCGGCTTCTTCTTCGCCTTCATGATGTTGGGCAGCGTGACGTAGCGCGGCTCGTTCAGGCGCAGGTCGGTGGTCACCACCGCCGGCAGGCTCAGCGACAGCGTTTCCAGGCCGCCGTCGACTTCACGCGTGACCGAGGCCTTGCCATCGGCCACCACCACCTTCGAGGCGAACGTGGCTTGCGGCAGGTTGGCCAGCGCGGCCACCATCTGGCCGGTCTGGTTGGAGTCGTCGTCGATGGCCTGCTTGCCCAGGATCACCAGTTGCGGCTGCTCCTTGTCGATCAGCGCCTTCAGCAGCTTGGCCACGGCCAGCGGTTGCAGGTCTTCGTTCGATTCCACCAGGATGCCGCGGTCGGCACCGATGGCCATCGCGGTGCGCAGGGTTTCCTGGCACTGCGTGACACCGCACGACACGGCGACCACTTCGGTGGCAACGCCGGCTTCCTTCAGGCGCACGGCCTCTTCCACGGCGATTTCGTCGAAGGGGTTCATGCTCATCTTGACGTTGGCCAGATCGACGCCCGAACCGTCCGCCTTGACACGGACCTTGACGTTGTAATCCACCACCCGCTTGACTGCGACGAGTACTTTCATGCGCTCACTCCACTGATAGCTGATAGTCAGAAATTTTGTTCGCTCGTCATTATAACCACCGGGTTGGCGGCTCTCCTATTTTTCGAACGATCGTACTATTTTATCGGCAAAATGATGCCGGGCATAGGCCCGGCACCTGTTTTACCGGTCAGGCGATTGTGCCGCAAAGCCACGCCGGCAGGCCTCGTCCGATTGGATGAAACCCTCGAGTGACGCCGGCTCACCGGAAATTACCAGGCGGTGATGACCGATTCCTTGAAGGTCGATGTGACGTATTGCTTGATTTCCGGCGAATGGTAGGCCTTCACCAGCTTGGCCACCCAGGGCTTGCCCTTGTCGGCCTCGCGGATCGCGATCAGGTTGGCGTACGGCCCCTTCGGGCCCTCCATGGCGATCGCGTCCTTGGTCGGCGACAGGCCCGCCGACTCGGCATAGTTGCCATTGATGGCGGCGGCATCCAGGTCATCCAGCGAGCGCGGCAGCTGCGCGGCGTCGAGCTCGACGATGCGGATCTTCTTGGGGTTCTCAGCAATGTCCAGCGGCGTCGCCTTCAGGCCCGCGTTGGGCTTGAGCTTGATCACGCCCTTGTTCTGCAGCAGCAACAGGCCGCGGCCACCGTTGGTGGGGTCGTTGGGCACGCCCACGCGCGCGCCCTGCTTGAGCTGGTCGAGCGACTTGATCTTCTTCGAGTACACGCCCATCGGGAAGGTCACCGTGTAGGCGATATGCGTGAACTTGTAGCCGCGGTCCTTGATCTGGGCTTCCAGGTACGGCAGGTGCTGGTAGCTGTTGGCATCCAGGTCGCCGGCGGCCAGCGCGGCATTGGGCTGGATGTAGTCGCTGAACTCGACCACCTGGATATTGAGGCCGTCCCTGGCGGCGACCTTCTTCACCTGTTCCATGATCTGGGCGTGCGGGCCGCCGGTCACGCCGATCCTGATCGGCTTGTCCTGGGCGAGCGCGCCGGTGGCCAGCGAGGCGCCGAGGGCGGCGCCAAGAATCCATTGCAGCAGGTTGCGACGTTGCATGATGTGCGTTCCTATCTCGATAAAGTCTTGGGTTCAGCGATGGCTGATGCGGCGGACCAGCCAGTCGCCGAAGCTCTGCACCGCCTGCACGAATACGATCAGGATCACCACCACCGCCACCATCACTTCAGTGATGTAGCGCTGGTAGCCATAGCGGATGCCGAGGTCGCCCAGGCCGCCGCCGCCGATCGCACCGGCCATGGCCGAATAGCCAACCAGGCTGACGAAGGTAATGGTCAGGCCGGCGACGATGCCGGGCATGGCTTCAGGCAGCAGCACCTTCCACACGATCTGGCCGGTGGTCGCGCCCATCGACTGCGCCGCCTCGACCAGGCCCTTGTCGACCTCACGCAGCGCGCTTTCGACCAGGCGCGCGATAAACGGGATCGCCGCGATGGTCAGCGGCACGATCGCCGCGGTGGTGCCGATCGACGAGCCGACGATAAAGCGCGTGAACGGGATCACCACCACCAGCAGGATGATGAACGGGATCGAACGCACCGCATTGACCACCACGCCGATGGTGCGGTTGAACAGCGGGTGCGACAGCACGCCGCCGCGGTTGGTCAGGTGCAGCAGCACGCCCAGCGGCACGCCCAGCAGCGCGCCGACCACGCCCGAGATCGCCACCATCAGCAGGGTCTCGTTGAACGAGGTCAGGAACAGGTCAAACATTTCAGACCACATGCTCGAACTCCTCCACCACCACGCCTTGCGCCTGCAGGTATTCCATTGCCGCCTTCACGTCGGCCAGCTCGCCGGTCGCCATGATCGCCAGCGAGCCGAAAGCCTGGCCCTGGATCTCGTCGATATGGCCGTGCAGGATATTGAAGTCGAGCCCGTAGCGGCGGATCGCCTGCGCCAGCACCGGCTGGTCGACGCCCTCGCCGGTGAAGGCCAGTCGATAGACGTGGTCGCGCCCGTTGCCGAGCCGGCTTTCGACGCGCTTGAGCACGCTCGCGGGCAGTTCCTGCGAGATGACGTCGCCGATCATGGCGCGCGTGACCTCGTGCTGCGGCCGCAGGAAGACGTCGATCACGCGGCCGGTCTCCACTACCTCGCCGGCCTCGAGCACGGCGACGCGGTCGCAGACCTGCTTGATGACTTCCATCTGGTGCGTGATCATCACGATGGTCAGGCCCAGCTCGCGGTTGATCTGCTTGAGCAGGTCCAGGATGGAACGCGTGGTTTCCGGATCCAGCGCGGACGTGGCCTCGTCGGACAGCAGCACCTTGGGCTGGCTCGCCAGTGCGCGCGCAATGCCCACGCGCTGCTTCTGCCCGCCGCTGATCTGCGCCGGGTAGCGGTCCTTCAGCGCCGACAGGCCGACCAGTTCCAGCAGCGGCAGCACCGTCGCTGCAATTTCAGCCCTGGGCTTGCCGGCCAGCTCCAGCGGCAGCGCCACGTTGTCATAGACGGTGCGCGACGACAGCAGGTTGAAGTGCTGGAAGATCATGCCGATGTCGCGGCGGGCCAGGCGCAGCGCGCCCTTGTCCAGCGCGGTCAGGTCCTGGCCGGCGACGATGACGCGGCCGCTGGTGGGCCGGTTCAGCAGGTTGATGGCGCGGACCAGCGTGCTCTTGCCCGCGCCGCTGCGGCCGATGATGCCGAAGACCTCGCCCGCCGCAATCGACAGGCTGACGTCCCGCAATGCATGCACGTCGCCAGACGCGCCCGGGAAGCGCTGCGACAGTCCTTGCAGTTCGATCATGGAAAAGGTGACCAAAAGAAAACGGCAACAGGCGAGGGATCTCCAGCGCTGTTGCCGCTCGTTATTTTTCTGAAGCGCGTATTTTATGCGATTCGCTTCATACCATAAACGACTTTTTGCCGATGTCTTTATGCGTTCCCGGCATATAAAGACCCGGCAAGTCGATCAGGAAGCACGCCACGATGGCGGCCGCTTGTCGATGAAGGCCTGCACCCCCTCGAGCGCCGACTCGTCCATCATGTTGCAGGCCATGGTCTGGCCGGCCAGCTGGTAGGCCGCCTCGATGCCCATCTCGAGCTGGCGGTAGAACAGTCCCTTGCCGGCGGCAACGGCGGCGGCCGGCTTGGCGCAGATGCTGGCGGCCAGCCGCGCCACTTCGGCGTCGAGGTCGCCGGCCGGCACCACCCGATTGACCAGCCCCCGCTCGCGCGCACCTTCGGCGTCGATCATGTCGCCGGTCAGCAGCATCTCCATGGCCTGCTTGCGGTGCAGGTTGCGTGACAGCGCCACGCCCGGGGTCGAGCAGAACAGGCCCAGGTTCACGCCCGATACGGCAAAGCGCGCATCGTCGGCGGCCACCGCCAGGTCGCACATCGCCACCAGCTGGCAGCCGGCCGCGGTGGCAATGCCGTGGACCCGGGCGATCACCGGCTGCGGCATCTGCTGGATCGCCATCATCATGCGCGTGCAGCGATCGAACAAACGCCGGTAGTAATCGTGCGACGGCGCGGCGCGCATCTCGCGCAAGTCATGCCCTGCGCAGAAGGCCTTGCCGGCGCCCGCCAGCACCACTACGCGCACGCTGTCGTCGCCGGCGAGCCGGCGCAGCGCATCGGTGAGCGCATCGAGCAGCGCCTCGGACAAGGCGTTGAAGGCCTGCGGCCGGTTCATGGTCAGGCGCGCCACGCCGGCGGCGTCGCGCGATTCGGTCAGCAGCGGCGCGTCGACGCGCGCATCGTTTTCGGCCATGGCGGCGGTCTCCTAATGCTCCAGCAGCACCTTCAGGTGGGCCAGCACGCTGCGGCCCAGCGCGCTGAGGTTGTAGCCGCCCTCGAGGCAGCTGACGATACGGCCCTGCGCATGGGCGCGCGCGACGTCGACCAGCTGGCCGGTGATCCAGGCGTAGTCCTGCTCCACCAGGCCCATCTGGCCCAGGTCGTCCTCGCGATGCGCGTCGAAGCCGGCCGAAATGAACAGCATCTGCGGACGGAATTCATTGAGGCGCGGCAGCCAGATGGTCTCGACCACCTCGCGCACCGCCATGCCGTTGCTGTAGGCCGGCAGCGGGATATTGACCATGTTCGGCGCCAGGTGCTCGGTGCCGCTGTACGGATAGAACGGGTGCTGGAAGATGCTGCACATCATCACGCGCTCGTCGCCGCGGAACGCCGCTTCGGTGCCGTTGCCGTGGTGCACGTCGAAGTCGATGATCGCCACGCGCTCGAGCCCGTGCGCCTGCAGCGCATGGCGCGCGGCGATGGCCACGTTGTTGTAGAAGCAGAAGCCCATGGCGCGGCCGGGCTCGGCGTGATGGCCGGGCGGACGCACGCAGCAGAAGGCGTTCTCGAACTCGCCGGCGATCACCGCATCGGTGGCCGCCACCGCAGCGCCCGCGGCCAGCGTCGCGGCGGCGAGCGTGTGCGCGTTCATCGAGGTGTCCGGGTCGATCGCGTGGTAGCCGCTCGACGGGCTGGCGCTTTCGAGCGCGTCGACGTGCTCGGGCCGGTGCACGCGCTCGAGCTGCTCGCGCGTGGCTGGCGGCGCCTCGCGGCGCTCCAGCAGCCCGTCCAGGCCGTGCGAAATCAGGTGATCCTCGATCGCCTGCAGGCGCTCGGGGCATTCTGGATGGAAGTGCCCCATTTCGTGCCGCTGGAACTCGGGGTGCGTGTAATAGCCTGTCGGCATCTCTTATCGTCGCAGTGGGTCGCAATGCGCCGCCATGTTGTCTCCAAACGTTACGTTAGCACAGGGCAGGCCTGGCCACCCAGCCGCGCCGGCGCGCCATGCCGGGCCTGCCGCGACGCGGATGGCGCAGTGGCATCCGCTATACTCGGTGCGACTTGCAAAGGACACCATGACCGACACCCAGCGCTCACTGCGACGCCCCCTGCTGGGCGCCGCGCTTTCCGCTGCCGCACTCGGACTCTGCGGCCTCTCCCCAAGCCTGCTCGCCGCCGGCAAACGCCGCGTCAGCGTGCGCGAGGAAGAAATCGAACCCGGCCGCTACCGCGACAACCCGCAAGCACGCGCCTTTATCGACGAGATGGTGGCGCGCCACGGCTTTGACCGCGGCACGCTGCAAGACTGGTTCGGGCAGGCGGCCTATTCGGCCACCGTGGTACGGCTGATCATGCCGCCCGCAACCACCGGCCGCAAAAGCTGGCAAGCCTACCGCTCGCGCTTTATCGAGCCGATCCGCATCAATGCGGGCGTGCGCTTCTGGCAGGACAACCGCGACACGCTGCGCCGAGCCGAAGCCGAATTCGGCGTGCCGGCCTCGGTCATCGTCGGCATCATCGGCGTCGAAACCATCTACGGCCGCGACATGGGCACCTTCCGCGTGCTCGACTCGCTGTCGACGCTGGCCTTCGACTACCCCGACACGCCCAACCGCGCCGCACGCTCGACGCTGTTCCGCAACCAGCTGGCCGACTACCTGCTGTGGTGCCGCGACACCCGTACCGACGTCTACTCGGTGCTGGGCTCGTACGCCGGCGCCATCGGCATTCCGCAGTTCATGCCGACCAGCCTGCGCGAATACGCCATCGATTACGATAACAACGGCCATATCGACCTGCGCAACAGCCCCACCGATGCGATCGGCAGCGTGGCGCGCTTCCTGCAGCTGCACGGCTGGGAGCCGGGCCGCCCGGTGGTGTGGCGCATCGCCGCCGACGCCGGCAGCCTGGGCATCGCCACCGCGGCGGCCGATGGCGAGCCGTGGCCGACGCGCACCCTCGACCAGCTGACCCGTGCCGGGCTGCGCGTGGACGAACCCATCAGCCTGGCGCGCGAAGGCCAAACCGGCGTGCTGGTGGTGGACCTGCCCACGCCCGACCAGCCCACCGAGTATCTGCTGGGCCTGCGCAACTTCTATGTGCTGACGCGGTACAACCGCAGCTTCTTCTATGCGCTGGCGGTGTACCAGCTGGGCGAGGCGGTCAGGGCGGCGATGGGCTGAGGCAGCACGGCCACAGCAAAAAGGCCTCGCATCAGCGAGGCCTTTGTTGTTTGCGGCGCTGCGTATCAGGCGGGGAACACGCCGGTCGACAGGTAGCGGTCGCCGCGGTCGCACACCACGAAGACGATGGTCGCGTTCTCGACTTCCTCGGCGACGCGCAGTGCCACGCACAGCGCACCGGCGGCGGAAATGCCGCAGAAGATGCCCTCTTCCGATGCCATGCGGCGCGCCATGTGCTCGGCATCGCCCTGGCTCACCGGCTCGGTGCGGTCGATGAACTTGGGATCGTAGATCTTGGGCAGATACGCTTCGGGCCACTTGCGGATGCCCGGGATGCGGGAACCTTCGGCCGGCTGCGCGCCGACGATCTGGATCGCGGGATTCTGCTCCTTGAGGAAGCGCGACACGCCGGTGATGGTGCCGGTGGTGCCCATCGCCGAAACGAAATGGGTAATGCGGCCGTCGGTATCGCGCCAGATCTCGGGGCCGGTGCCCTCATAGTGCGCCTGCGGGTTGTCGGGGTTGGCGAACTGGTCGAGGATCACGCCCTTGCCGTCGCGCTCCATCGAATCGGCCAGGTCGCGCGCATACTCCATGCCGCCCTTGACTGGGGTCAGGATGATCTCGGCGCCGTAGGCCGCCATGCTCTGGCGGCGTTCGAGGCTCAGGTCCTCGGGCATGATCAGCACCATCTTGTAGCCGCGGATGGCGGCCGCCATGGCCAGCGCGATGCCGGTATTGCCCGAGGTCGCTTCGATCAGGGTATCGCCCGGCTTGATGCGCCCGCGCGCTTCGGCCCGGGCGATCATCGACACCGCCGGGCGGTCCTTGACCGAACCGGCCGGATTGTTGCCTTCGAGCTTGCCGAGGATCACATTGCCGCGCGCGTCGTTGTCGGCGCCGGGGATGCGCTGCAGTCTGACCAGCGGCGTGTTGCCGATGGTGTCTTCAATTGTCTTGTAGGCCATGGGGCGAAGGAGGGTCGCAAACGGGGGAATCCGGAGGATTCCGGGGGATTCCAATTCGCCGGCCATTGTAATCCAGACCCCTATCCCCTCGCCGGCAGGCGGGATTTGCGCCTCCTGCCTAAGTCGGCGGAGGCTCAGCCTTCCTCGCGGTTGCCTTCGCCCAGCAGGTGATACAGCAGGATGCAGCCGAAGGTGGCGGTGCCGATGCCGCCCAGCGTCATGCCGCCCAGCTTCAGCGTCAGGTCGCCGGCCGCTACCGTCAGCGTGGCGCCCACCGTGATCAGGTTGCGCGAACTGGAGAAATCCACGTGGTTCTGCACCCAGATGCGGCCCGCGGTGGCGGCGATCAGGCCGAACACGACGATGGTCAGGCCGCCGATCACCGGCCCCGGGATGGTCAGGATCAGCGCGCCGAACTTGGGCGAGAAGCCCAGCAGGATGGCCACGCCGGCCGCCACCACGAAGATCAGCGTCGAATAGATCTTGGTGACCGCCATCACCCCCATGTTCTCGGCATAGGTGGTCACGCCGGTGCCGCCGCCGCTGGCCGACAGCATGGTGGCGATGCCGTCGCCGATAAAGGCGCGGCCGATGTACGGATCCAGGTTGCGGCCGGTCATCACGCCGATGGCCTTGATATGGCCGAGGTTCTCGGCCACCAGCACGATCGCCACCGGCGCGATCAGCAGCATGGCGCCCAGCTCGAACGTCGGCGCGGTGAACGCGGGCAGGCCGAACCAGCTGGCGGCGGCCACGCCAGAGAAATCGATCGGCTTGCCGAGCCCCATCACATTGGTGCCGAGGTAGTACGCCAGATAACCGGCCAGGCCGCCGATCAGCACCGGCAGGCGGCCGATCATGCCGGACGCGCGCACCGCGACCAGCCCCACCGCGACCACGGTCAGCAACCCTACCCATGTATCGAGCGCCGCGCCGCTGACCGCCTTGACCGCCACCGGGGCCAGGTTCAGCCCGATCGCCGCGACGATGGCGCCGGTCACCACCGGAGGCATCAGCTTTTCCACCCAGGCGTAGCCCACCGCCTGAACGACCAGGCCGATCAGCGTGTACAACGCGCCCGCGGCGATGATGCCGCCCAGCGCCACCGGGATATTGAGGTTGGGGCCGCTGCCGGCATAGCCGGTGGCGGCGATCACCACCGCGATGAAGGCGAAGCTGGAGCCCAGGTAGCTTGGCACCCGGCCGCGCACGCACAGGAAGAAGATCAGCGTGCCGATGCCGGAGAACAGGATGGCGATATTCGGGTTGAAGCCCATCAGGATCGGCGCGATGGCGGTCGAGCCGAACATCGCCACCACGTGCTGGATCCCTGCCAGCAGGGTCTGCCCCGCTGGCAGCCGCTCATCGGGGCCGATCACGCCCTCGGTCTTGAGCCGCCATTGCGGCAGGAATCCCGCGTCCTCGCCATTCGCCATATTGTTTTGCTCCCTGTGGTGCGGGCTGGCCGCCGGATCGGGGCCGCCGAGCTTGTGCCTGGTTGTTAGGTTTTGCAATGCCGGTCGGCAGCCGCGCGGCAGGTCCTGCCTGCGCGGCGTCCGCATGATACTCCGCCGCCACGGGGGCTGCGAAGCCGGCAAGCTTTAGCACAACGCATACCAGCCACAATGCACCCGGCCGCAGCACGACCGGGCACAGGGCAGCAGTGGCGGCACTAGCGAGCCGGCTTTGCCGGTGCAGGCGCGACCTTTGCCCCCTTGGCCGCCGGCGCGGGGGAAGGCGCGGCGGTGGGCGCGCCCTTGCCGGCAATGGTCAGGCCGGCATCCTGCAGCTTTGCCACGGACTTGGGCCCGATGCCGCTGACGCGCTCGGCCAGGTCGGCGGCGTCCTTGTACGGCCCGCGCTTGTTGCGCTCTTCAACGATGTGGCGGGCCGTGGCCGGCCCCACGCCCTTGACTGCTGTCAGCGCCGCCTCGTCGGCGATGTTGACGTCGACCGCGGCTCGGGCCGTGCCGCCGGCAAGCAGGCACAAGGTTGCCGCGAGGGAGATCAGGGAAAAACGCCGGGCAAGTTGCCGGATCCAGTGCATGGCCATGAAGGCTCTCCTTTCCTGTGGATGGTCTGAGGTACCACCCCCGCCGGGGCGGCGAGGTCAGGTCAGGATAGGGGCGCGCCGCCCGCGCGGCGCCAGCGGCAACCAAAGTT
>JABFVP010000453.1 GCA_013362725.1 Cupriavidus sp. | reverse complement strand
GCCGTGGAAACCCGCCTCGCCCAGGGCGATCCGTCGCAGCCCGGCGGCGGCGCGGCCTGGTTCAGGCTGGCGGTTCCCTTCGTCGAAGGCATGCCCACCTCGCCGGCCATGCGTGCCATTTCCGCCGCCGATTTCGGCAACGGGCTCAGCTGGGTGCTGCCGGCCAGGCGCTTCGTCTTCGCCAATGCCGACCTCAGCCTGCACCTGCATCGCCAGCCGGCCGGCGAATGGATCGGGCTTCAGTCGCAGACGCAGGCCGATGCCAGCGGGGCAGGCGTGACCCTGTCGCGGCTTTTCGACGAGCACGGCAGCATCGGCGTGGCGGCGCAGACGCTGGTGCTGCGCGAGCGCACTTGAACTAGGGCCTGTTAACACTATGCAAGGGGATCCCTTGCATAGCGTTAACAGGCCCTAGAGCGTCTGACGAGCACGGCAGCATCGGCGTAGCGGCACAGACGCTGGTGCTGCGCGAGCGCAGCTGAACTAGAGCGTCTGGATGAGGGCCATGATGTTGCCCTCGCTGTCCTTGAACCAGGCCGCCTTGGCGCCGCCGGCGGAGTAGATGGGGGCGTCGGCCGCCTTGCCCGGCATGTCGTATTCCTCGAAGGCCACGCCGCGCGCCCTCAGCTCGGCCACCTCGCGCTCGATGTTGGCCACCTCCCAGAAGGCCTGGCTGGCCGACGAGGTGCCCGCGTTGGGCGTGGGGTAGAGAAAGCACGCGGTGCCGCCGGCGCACACGTAGGTCACGCCGCCGCCGATTTCGCGCGAGGGCCGGAAGCCCAGCTTGTCTTCATAGAAGGCCCGCGCACGCGCCACGTCCTTGGCAGGGATGTAGGAGTACATGAGAGCGTCTTGCAGCATGGGATCTCCTGGCAGTGTTCGTTGATCGGTGTCGAACGGGCCATTGTCCGCGCCGCCCTGCCCGCGCGCTGCGACCGCTTGGCCGCGAGGGTCTTCGGCTCAGCGCCGGCGCGCGCCGCCTGCCGCAGCCGACAGCGCATGCAGGCGCTGCGCCAGCTGCAGAGCTTCGAAGCCCTGCGCCACGTGCTGCACGAAGGCGCGCGTCTTGGCCGGCAGCAGCTTGCGGCTGGCGTAGTAGATGGAAATGGACCCCAGGTCCCCATACCACCGGGGCAGCAGCCGCACCAGCGCGCCGCTTTCCAGGAGCGGCAGGGCGGTGGACAGCGGCACCAGCGCCACGCCCAGCCCGAGCAGCGCGGCCCTGCAAGCGGCGGCCGGGTCGTCCACGATGACCTGCTCGCGCGGCTGCGCCGGCACTTCGGTGCCTGCGGCGTCGCGCATGAGCCACTGGCGCACCCGGCGCGTGCGTGTCGAGCGCAGGCCAATGCCGTCGAACTCGGCCAACTGCGAAGGCTCGGCCGGCATCTTTCTCCCGCGCATGAAGTCCGGCGATGCCACCGCCACGATGTGCGCCGGCGCCAGCGCACGCGCCACCAAGCCCGGCGCCAGCTCGAAGCCGCCGCCCACGGCAACATCGAAGCCCTCGGCCACCAGGTCGACCTGCCGGTTGTCGAACTGCCAGTCGGGCCGGATGGCCGGATACCGCGCCATGAACGCAGGCAGCAGGGGCAGCACGTAGTCCACGCCGAAATTCAGCGCCATGCTCACCTTGAGCACGCCGGCCGGCTCGCCCTGGTGCAGCGTCATGCCGGCAATGGCGGCCTGCACGCCGTCCAGGTGCTGCTCCACGTCGACGAGGAAGCGCTCCCCTGCCTCGGTGAGCGTGAGCTGGCGCGTGCTGCGCTGGAACAGGCGCTGGCCGATGTTGCGCTCCAGCGTCGCCACGTTGCGGCTCACGGCCGCCGGCGTGAGCCCCAGCCTGCGCGCCGCGCCGGAAAAGCTGCGCGCCTGGGCGCTGCGCACGAAGGATTCGAGATTGGCCAGGGTTTCCATTGCCCGGCTATTTTCAACGATTGCTTGAAAACTCTTCCATCGATTCTCCACTACCGAAGAAGCAATCCAGATTCCACCATTCGCTCCATCCCCACCACTTCTCTTTTGGAGCGAATCATGGAAAGCAGCAACAACAACAACCTTCCCCTGGCCGGCAAGTCGGCCCTCGTCACCGGCGGCTCGCGCTCCATCGGCGCGGCCATCGCACGGCGGCTGGCGGCCGACGGGGCGAAGGTGGCCATCACCTACAGCGCATCGCCCGAGAAGGCACAGGCGGTGGTGGCGCAGATCGAGGCCGAAGGTGGCCGCGCGCTCGCCATCCGCGCCGACGCCGGCAATCCGGACGCAGTGCGCGCCGCCGTGGCGCAGGCCGCGCAGGCCTTCGACGGGCTGGACATCCTGGTCAACAACGCCGGCATCGCGAGCTGGGCACCCATCGAACAGGTTGCCTTCGAGGACTACGAGCGCATGCTCGCGGTGAACGTCACCGGCGTGTTCGTCGCCACGCAGGAAGCAGCGCGCATCATGAAGGCCGGCGGGCGCATCGTCCACATCGGCAGTTCGATGACGCGCTACGCCGTGTTCGGCGGCGCCTCGGTCTACACGCTGACCAAGGGCGCGGTGGCCGGCTTCACGCGCAGCCTGGTGCGCGACCTGGCGCCGCGCGGCATCACGGTGAACACCGTGCACCCCGGCCCGACCGATACCGACATGAACCCGGCCGACAGCGACGTCGCTAAGCTCGTCGGCCCCGGCATCGCGGTCGGCCGCTACGGCCGGCCCGAGGAAGTGGCCAGCACGGTCGCCTACCTGGCCAGCCCGGCCGCGAGCTTCGTCACCGGCGCCGACATCGTGGTCGACGGCGGGCTCACCGCCTGAGGCTCACTCCCGCACCTTGGCGATCTGCGTGACCGGCTTGATGCTGGTGTAGTTGGGCACGTCGCTGCGGATCGCCTTGGCGTTCGGCCCGAAGGCTTCGTAGAA
>JABFVP010000343.1 GCA_013362725.1 Cupriavidus sp. | reverse complement strand
ATCGCGGCGCCACCGCCGCCGCCGCCGCCGCTGGCGATGCCGGTGCCGCCGCCGCCCCCTCCTCCGCCGCAGGACAGCAGGGCGCCGACCATCAGCGCCAGCAGGCCAGTGCGAAGAAGGAAGAGCAATCTCATGGCTTGGGGTCCGGGCGGCTAGCCGAAGCGATCTTCGCGGAATCTAGCTCGCCCGCGGCATCCTCGAAGTAGGCGTAGATGCCGACTCGGATGCGGGCCGAATCCGTCTTGTCCGCCGATTCGTAGGCCTGGCGCATCTCGCGTGCCATCTCGTCGTGCAGGCCATCCCAGCGTTCGCGCGCCAGGCGGTGGATGCGCTCGCATTCCTCCAGCGAGATGCCGGACGCGAACACCGAGCGCTCCAGCAGCGGCGGCTTGCCGCCGACCGTGTTGGAAACGCTCGCCGACAGGTGGTCGCGCGCGTTGTCGCCCAGGAAGGAGAGCATGCCTTTCAGGTCGGTCGCGGGCACGAAGCCCTGCGCCGCCAGCTTCGCAACGCCGTCGCGCTCGGTCGCCATGTTCAGCCGCACCAGCTCGTCCAGGATGGCGCGGTGGTGCACGTTGCCGCGGCTCGCGCGGCGCGCCACCGACTCGAAGGAGGGTGCGCCCTCGTCAGCGGCGGTGATCGGCAGCGCGCGCAGGGCCGGGTCGTCCGCCAACATCTGCAGCCACAGGGTCAGCGTCCTTGCCTCGGCCGACATCTCGGTCTGCGGCAAGGGCACCTCTTCCTCGCGCACCTTGCTGGTCACGGCCTTTCGGTTCAGGCCCGTGGTCACCGACAGCTGGCTGATGTTGGGCTCGGTGCCCTGCGCGAGCCAGGCACGGCGCGCCTCGTCGAGCAGCACGTCGCGCAGCACGCCTTCGAGCTGGGGGTGCTTGATGCCGAAGGACAGCGCGAGCCGCACGAGCGGCCGCAGCACGCGCTCGAGCGCGCCGAGCACCCAGCCCACCTGGCCTTCGCGGGCCTGGGCCATCCGGTGATGCGGCATGCGCATCTTGGCGTTCTTGGAACCCGCGCGCCTGGAGGTCATTGAAGCGATTCCAACATCTTTTGGCAGCGTTGCTAACGGCCCGTTACCAACGGGACAAGCATAGAAGCCTTTGTCTTACAGCGTTCCGACACCCACGAAACGATAAAAGTAACACAGATGTGAAATTTTCCCATATGCAGCGACATATGGCCATCCCCCTACCAGGAGAGAGCGATGTCCGGAACCACCAGCGCCTACCTCGAACAACCCATGCACGCCGGCGCAGTCTGGCTTTCCGATCCGATGGCCCTGCAACCTGCGGTCGCGTTCGGGAACCTCGTCGACCTGGCCCGCCTGCAGCTGGGCAGCTCGTCCGCCGAGGTCTGCGATGCGTGCAACACGGTGAACCTCGGCTCGGCGCGCTACTGCAAGGGATGCGCGCACAAGCTGCCGGCGTTCTACGCAGCCGGCGAAGAGCAGGCGCAGCAGCACCGCGTGCGGGATGCAGCCACGCACATCTGGCAGTCGCTGCGGGTGCGCGATCGCGCGTCGATGACGGATTTCGCGGTGTTCTCGGTGGTGGTCAACCTGCTCGTGGCGATTGCCGAGCTCGCCCCCGTCGCGTGAGGGGCCCATGACGAAGTACTGCGAGTCCTGCCACACCGCGAACAGCGACAGCGCGCGGTTCTGCAAGGGATGCGCCGGGAAGTTCAGCGGCGTCCGCAGGCCGGCATTGATTTCCGCCCCGCCAGGCCTGGGCGAAGCGCCCGCGGTGCCGGGAACCGAACGGCAGGCACCGGCAGCAATGGCCCGGCCGGCCGCGGTGTCCGCGGCGGTTCCGCTTGCCGAAGGTACGGCGAGAACCTTCGCGAGGACCGCCGCCGGCCCGGCGCCGCGCAGCTTTCCCAGGACGCACCCACCGGTCGCGGCACGGGTGCTGGCGCGCACGCCGCCGCGGGTGATGTCCAGGGCGCCGCACAACGTCACCCATCGAACGGCCATCGAACCCTCGCTGGAGGGTTTCGCGAAGGCGATCGATACCGGGCCTGCGCAACCCGAGAAAGCCGCAGCCGGCATGGACGTCGGGCTGACAGCGCCGACGAAGGCGCCTGCGCCTGCGCCTACGCCTGCGCCGGTGGCCGGCAGCAGGAAGCGGCTCTTCGCGCTGCTGCCCGTGGTCGCCCTGCTTTCGGCCGGCGTGCTCGCGTTGCGCCACGGGAGCATCCAACTGGAAGACGCCTCGCCGTCCCCGCCGCCCGAGCTTGCGCAAGCGCCGACGGCTGCAACTGTCCCAGCGCCGGCGCCGCAAATGCCTGCCGCGACTGAAGCGCCTGCCGCGGCTCCTCCTGTGGCCGAGGCGCCTCGCATCGAGCCCGAGACCGCCGTAGTGAAGGCACCCGTGGAGGAAGCGCCGGCCATTGCACCGGCACCGGCGGAACCCTTGGTGGCGCGGTCGACGGAGCCAGGCACCGAGGCACCGAAGGCCGCGCAGGCCTCCCCGGATGAAGCATTGCGCGCCCTGCTTCCGAACCAGCCGCCCGCCAGGGCAATCGCCGTGCCCGCTCCGGCCCCGAGGGCCCGTGCCAGTGCGAGCGCACGCGAGCGGGGCAGCTCGAGGGTTGCCACGGCACGCAGCGAAAGCAGGAGCCAGCCGGTCCTTGCCGCCCCCCTCATGGAGGATGTGCAGCGCCTCAACCAGCTTCCACCTCCGCGCGCGGAGCCCAAGGCGGTGGCGGCACGGCCACCTGCCACGACCGCCAACCGGTGTGACCGGTACAACCCCTACGGCGAGGCTGTTTGCATCGTTGTCCCGGCGTCAGCGCCCGCGCAGGCCGCGGCTTCGCCGGCCGCGGCCCCGGCGCCCCCGCCGGTCGGAAACGCGGCCGCCAAGGGCGGCGTCGCCTTGGCAACGAGCGGCGC
>JABFVP010000612.1 GCA_013362725.1 Cupriavidus sp. | reverse complement strand
GCGGCGGCGGCGCTGGCGGCGCCATTGCTGCCGCCGCGGCTGCCCGCGGCCGGGAAGCGCGCGTCGATGCGGCGCAGGCGCTTGTCGTAGCGGATCTCGTCGATGCGCCCGCCCACCCAGAAATCGATCTTCGGCGGCAGCTGCGCGGCCGAGTAGTAGGTCTTGATCTTGCGCCGGGTACGGCCGTTGTGAGTCTCGGTTTCGACCCAGGTCAGCGGGTAGCGGATCGCGCTTTCATACGCGCGCAGCGGCACCCGGTGCCAGCCCAGGTCGCGCTGGCCGGACAGGTCGCACGAGAACGAGCGCACCAGCTGCGTCCACTGGTCCAGCGCATTCAGCGACGGCCGCCACAGGCGCGCCATCGCCAGCTGCAGCGCCTGCGCATCGGCCTCGCACACGTTGCTCAGTTCGGCCGGCAGCATCAGCACCTGCGCGCTGGGAGCGGCCAGCGCACGCGCGCCGGCGGCATTGCCGGCCGCGGCCAGCGTGGCGAGAGCCAGGGCGCAGCCCAGCGCGCTGCGCGCCAGCAGCCTCATGCCCGCGCTCCGTCGCGCTGGCCGCACATCGGGAAGCCGAGCGCTTCGCGCGAGTCGTAGTAGGCCTGCGCCACCTGGCGCGACAGGTTGCGGATGCGGCCGATATACGCCGCGCGCTCGGTGACCGAGATCGCGCCGCGCGCATCGAGCAGGTTGAAGGTGTGCGCGGCCTTGAGCACCTGCTCGTAGGCCGGCAGCGCCAGGCGCGTGCCGCTGTCCTGGCCGGGCCCGACCCCGTCGCCATTGCCCATCAGCCGCTTGGCTTCGCCCTCGTGCTCGGCGAAATGGCGGAACAGGATTTCGGTGTTGCTGTGCTCGAAGTTGTAGGTGGACTGCTCCACCTCGTTCTGGTGGTACACGTCGCCGTAGGTCAGGCGGCGCGTCTCGCCGTTTTCGACCCACTCGGTCCAGACCAGGTCGTAGACGTTCTCGACCTTCTGCAGGTACATCGCCAGGCGTTCGATGCCGTAGGTGATTTCGCCGGTGATGGGCTTGCAGTCGATGCCGCCCACCTGCTGGAAGTAGGTGAACTGGGTCACCTCCATGCCGTTGAGCCAGACTTCCCAGCCCAGGCCCCAGGCGCCCAGCGTGGGGTTTTCCCAGTCGTCCTCGACGAAGCGGATGTCGTTCTGCTTCAGGTCGAGGCCGAGCGCCTCGAGCGAGCCCAGGTACAGCTCGAGGATGTTCTCCGGCGCCGGCTTGAGCACCACCTGGTATTGGTAGTAGTGCTGCAGCCGGTTCGGGTTCTCGCCGTAGCGGCCGTCCTTGGGGCGCCGCGACGGCTGCACGTAGGCGGCCCGCCACGGCTCGGGGCCGATCGCGCGCAGGAAGGTGTGTACGTGGGAAGTGCCGGCGCCGACCTCCAGATCGATGGGTTGCAACAGCGCGCAGCCCTGCCGGTCCCAGTAGGCCTGCAGGGTCAGAATCATTTGTTGGAAGGTCAGCATAGGAAGACTAGGTAGAGGCAAGCGGTGGGCAAGCGGAGGCAAGCCGGGGCCGCGCAGCGCGTGCGGGAGCCGCCGCATACGGATTTTGCCAAACCCTGAATTCTATCGGCTTTTTGGCGCGGCGCCCCGTTTGGCAGGGCTGCATAGGGCACGCACCGATGTCCGGGCAGGCCGGCCGATGTCGGCCTTGCGCAACGCCTCGGGAAAATACTGACGCCGATTTCAAGTCGCGCCGCTGCTTGCCGATAATGTTTTTGTATACAGTATGAGTAAGCAACCCGTTTCAGAGCGTTGCGATTGACATCATTGATGGGGACATTCGGATCATGGCACTTCTTTCTCGCAAACCTTATCTGGTCGCAATCGCGGTCATGATCGCCGCGGCCACCGTGTCCGTGGTGGCCGGGCTGCTGAACTGAACTTGACGGCGCACACCTGACGCGCCACTGGCGGTGCCGGAGCCACAGCGGTGATGCCGCCGGTCCGGTGCCCGCCTCGACTTGTGTCTGGCGCAAGGCCTTCAGCCGGTACTGCGCCCCCGGCCCATGCGCCACGCCGCCATCCCCAGCACCAGCGCAATCAGCGCCAGCACCGGCGCATTGCCCCAGCGGATATAGGGCGTCAGCCCCTGCATGCCCTGCACCTCGGCCGTCAGCGTGCCGGCCGTGAAGGTCGGCAGGCGTTGCTGCACCGAGCCGTCCGGACGCACCACCGCGGTCATGCCGGTATTGGTCGAGCGCAGCATCGGCCGGCGCGTTTCCAGCGCCCGCATGCGCGAGATCTGCAAATGCTGGTCCAGCGCGATGGTGTCGCCGAACCACGCCAGGTTGGTCAGGTTGGCCAGCAGGTTGGCCGGCTCCGGCTGCTGGCGCAGCGTCTGCGCGATCTCCTCGCCGAACAAATCCTCGTAGCAGATGTTCGGCGCCACGCGCACGCCGCGCACCGGCAGCGAGGCCTGGTCCAGCCCGCCGCGGCGGAAGTCGCCCAGCGGCATCTTCATCATGTCGACGAACCAGCGGAAGCCCAGCGGGATAAATTCGCCGAACGGCACCAGGTGATGCTTGTTGTAGCGGTACAGGCGCTCGGTTTCCGGGCCGAGGCCGAACACGCTGTTGGTGAAGTCGACCGGGGAATCGGCGCCGGCGGCGCCGAACAGCACCGTGGTGCCGCTTTGCAGCGCGAAGTCGCGCACGGCGACGGCGACGTCGACCGGCAGCTCCTGCAGGATCACCGGGAACGCGGTTTCGGGCGTCACCACCAGGTCGGCCGGCGCCGCGGTGATCATGTCGCGGTACAGCTCGATCGAGCGCTGGATGCCGGCGGGCTCGAACTTGATGTCCTGCGCCACGGTGCCTTGCAGCAGCCGCACCGTCAGCGGCTTGCCGGCGGGCGTGGTCCAGGCCAGCGGCGCCAGCGCCGCGCCGGC
>JABFVP010000235.1 GCA_013362725.1 Cupriavidus sp. | reverse complement strand
CTGGTGCTGTTCGCCATCTTGTTCTCATGGGTGTCGGCCGGCTTCTGGACCGCGATGATGGGCTTCCTGGTGCTGGCCAAGGGCGGCGACAAGCACCTGATCTCGCGCTCGGCGGTGCCCGACCGGCCCGACGCACCGATTGCGGCCGAGGCCCGCACCGCGATCATCATGCCGATCTGCAATGAAGACGTGACGCGCGTCTTCGCGGGCTTGCGCGCCACCTATGAATCGTTGTCGCGCACGCCGCACCTGTCCAACTTCGATTTCGTCGTGCTGTCGGACAGCGGCAATCCGGACCTGCGTACCGCCGAGCACGATGCCTGGATGGAACTGTGCCGCGCAGTCGGCGGTTTCGGTCGCATCTTCTATCGCTGGCGCCGCCATCGCGTCAAGCGCAAGACCGGCAACGTCGCTGATTTCTGCCGCCGCTGGGGCAGCAAATACCGCTACATGGTGGTGCTCGACGCCGACAGCGTGATGAGCGGCGACTGCCTGGCCACGCTGGTGCGGCTGATGGAAGCCAACCCCGGTGCGGGCATCATCCAGACCGCGCCGCTGGCGGTGGGCCGCGAAACGCTGTATGCACGCGTGCAGCAGTTCGCCACGCGCGTGTACGGACCGCTGTTTACCGCCGGCCTGCACTACTGGCAGCTGGGCGAGTCGCACTACTGGGGCCACAACGCCATCATCCGCGTCAAGCCGTTCATCGAACACTGCGCGCTGGCGCCGCTGCCGGGCCGCGGCCCGCTGTCGGGCGAGATCCTGTCGCACGACTTTGTCGAGGCCGCGCTGATGCGCCGTGCCGGCTGGGGCGTGTGGATTGCCTACGACCTCGAGGGCTCGTACGAAGAGTTGCCGCCCAATCTGCTCGACGAGGTCAAGCGCGACCGCCGCTGGTGCCAGGGCAACCTGATGAACTTCCGGCTGTGGCTCAAGCAGGGCTTCCACGTGGTGCACCGCGCGGTGTTCCTGACCGGGATCATGGCCTATCTGTCGGCGCCGCTGTGGCTGCTGTTCCTGCTGCTGTCGACGGCGATGCTGGCCAAGCACGCGCTGGTGCCGCCGGAATACTTCACGCAGCAGTACCAGCTGTTCCCGACCTGGCCCGAATGGCATCCGGAAAAGGCGCTGGCGCTGTTCTCGGCCACGGCCACGCTGCTGTTCCTGCCCAAGCTCGCCAGCGTGGCGCTGCTGATGAAGCAGGCGCGGCGCTACGGCGGCGCGGTGCAGCTTTTTGCCAGCATGCTGATCGAGGTGCTGCTGTCCGCGCTGCTGGCGCCCACGCGCATGCTGTTCCATACCAAGTTCGTGATCGCGGCGTACAGCGGCTGGGGCATCTCGTGGAAATCGCCGCCGCGTGAAGACGCCGAGACCACCTGGGGCGAAGCGTTCCGCCGCCACGGCTGGCATACCGCGCTGGGGCTGGCGTGGGGCGGGCTGGTGTACTGGCTGAATCCGTCCTATGTGCTGTGGCTGCTGCCGATCGTCGGTTCGCTGGCGCTGTCGATCCCGCTGTCGGTGATGCTGTCGCGGGTCTCGCTGGGCCGCGCTTCGCGCAACGCGGGTCTGTTCATGATCCCGGAAGAAACGTTGGTGCCGCGCGAGATCGTCGAAACCCAGCAGCATGTCGAAAACGCCGCGGAAACGCCCGACTTCGTCGACGCCGTGGTCGACCCGGTCACCAATGCGCTGATGTGCGCCACCGCGACGCCGCGCGTGGTGCAGCCGCAATCGGCGCGCAAGCGGCACGAGAGCCTGGTCGAGCATGCACTGACGCACGGGCCGCGCGCGCTTACGCCGGCGCAGAAGCACGTGCTGCTGGGCAACCCGTTCGCGCTGGCGCGGCTGCATGAACTGGTGTGGGGCTCGCCGCTGGCAGACGCGGGCTGGAAGGACACGCGCATGCTGGTGCGGCGCGCCGCCAACGTGGTGCCGCTGCGCCCGCGCGCCGCTTAAGGTGTGTTGCCTGAAACAAAAAACGGCCCGCATCAGCGGGCCGTTCTCGTTGCCACCGGCGCGCAGGTCAGCGCAACGCTGCGCTGCAGATCGGGCCGTTGATATAGACGTCGCCGATGCGGCGCTCGCCGCGGTCCTTGCGCGTCATGTAGCGGAACAGCATGCTGACGCCCAGCTTGGTCAGGATCTCGACATCGCGGTTGGCGCAGATATTGCGCTGCAGCGGCGCGGCGTAATTGACCTCGAAGCTGGCCAGGTCCAGCATCGGCCCGCGATAATTGGTTAGTTCCAGCTGGAACAAGACGTGTTTGCCCGGAACCGACTGGCAGCGTCGCAGGCGGGTTTCGCCGTCGATCTCGATCGGCAGGGCATCGTTGAGCTGGCGGCAGGCGCGTGCCAGCACGTTGTCGGGTCGGGTGGCGTTGCGCAGCAGTTCGGGCACGCCGGCGGCGCCGGTGTTCTGGCCGGTGGCGGCGCCCTTGAGCATGCGCGCCACCGGGTCGGCTTCATCTACCGCGGGAACCAGCAACGGGACGCTGGCATTGCGCAACTGCGCCGGCGCCGCCTTGGCCGTCTGGGGCAGCGGCAGCAGCAGCACGACCGCGAAAGCGGCGGTGCCCAGCGAAGCGGAAAGCGGCGTTTGTCGTATTCTCATGCAGGCTAATGTTGCGGGGACCTGTACTGTCGTCCCTCTCTGCGAGGCCGACGGCGAGTCTTACGCCGACAGGCTGGCATTGTACCCTCCACGCCGGTGCGCATGAAAGTCGCACCCCCGAGCGTCGTAGCTTTGCCGCGATGCCAGGGCCGCGAACAACAGCGCCTGGCACCACTATTCACCAATGCTGCCAGGTGTGCCAGCTTGGCCTGAGCCGACTACTGCGACGCAATGTAGCAGGGCGGTCTTTCTGCGCGAACGGCCCCATGCCAGTGTCCGGGTTCGCGGCTGCATTGGTTATGTTGTGCAACAATTGCGTCTTTCCCGGGGCTGCCCGTGCCGCACCGCCGCACAAGGCAGCGCCATCGCCCTCGGATACTGTCCTCCATGCCCCAATCCCCAAGCGCCGCCTCGTCGCCGCGTTTCCCTGCCTGGCTGCTGATCTGCGGCTCGCTGATGGCGATCGCGCCGCTGTCGATCGACATGTACTTGCCGAGTTTCCCGACACTGGCCGGCGACCTCGGCGTCGACATCGGTCAGGTCCAGCTGACGCTGGGAACCTTCCTGGTCGGGCTGGCGATCGGACAGGCCTTCTATGGTCCCTTCAGCGACCGCTTCGGGCGCAAGCCGCCGCTCTATGTCGGCCTATGTCTTTACGTTATCGCCGCGGTCGGCTGCGCGCTCGCGCGCAACGTCGAATCGCTGATGCTATGGCGCTTCCTGCAGGCGCTGGGGGGATGCGCCGGCATGGTGATGGCCCGCGCGGTGATTCGCGACCGGCTCGAGGCGCATGAATCGGCGCGGGCGTTTTCCTCGCTGATGCTGGTGATGGGGGTGGCGCCGATCCTGGCGCCGATCGTCGGCGGCGCGGTGCTGACCGTATCGGGCTGGCGCGCCATTTTCTGGGTGCTGGCGGGGGCCGGCCTGCTGATCCTGCTGCAGGTCCACCTGCGCATGGAGGAATCGCTGGACCGCGGCCATGTAGCGCCGCTGCGGCTTGGCACCGTCGCCCGCAGCTATGCGGAACTGCTGCGCGACCGGGAGTTCCTCGGTTATTCGCTGTCGGCCGGCTTCGGCTCGGCGGGCATGTTCGCGTATATCGCGGGCTCGCCCTTCGTGCTGATCGAACTGCACGGCATCGCGCCGTCGCACTATGGCTTTGTGTTCGGCGCCAATGCGCTCGGACTGATCACGATGTCGCAGCTCAATGCCCGGCTGGTGCGCGGGCGCTCGCTCGACCAGGTGCTGGGGGCCACGCTGCTGGCGGCGTTGGGCGCGGGGCTGGTGCTGGCGCTCGCCGCGCTGGCGGGGATGGCGGTGCTGCCGGTGCTGCTGGGCGGGTTCTTCGTGTTTATCGGTGCGCTGGGCTGCGTCTCGCCGAATGCGTCGGCGCTGGCGCTGGCGCACCAGGGGCATCGCGCGGGCACCGCTTCGGCGCTGATGGGCACGTTGCAGTTTTCGCTTGGCACGCTCGGCGGCGCCGCGGTCAGCGTGTGGCGCGATGGCAGCGCGCTGCCGCTGGGCGTGGTGATGGCTGCGTGTGGCGCTGGCGCGGTGATGATGCGCCATTACGGGCGTTCGAGCGCAAACGCGCGCCCGAACGTCCACTGAAACTGCGCCGCGCCGGTTCAGGCGGCCTGCTGTGCCGCGGCTTGCTCGGCGGCGGCGTGCGGCACTCCGGCCTGTTGCACCACCACCATGTGGGCCGGCATCGGCGCGGCGTAGCCGGCCTGGCCGAAGCACTCGCGGATGACGCGGTTGGTCTCGAAATAGACTTGCCAGTAGTGGTCGTTATGGCAATGGGGCCGCACCGCCAGCACCGGGCCGACCAGCGTGAACTCGAGGATTTCAACGTCGACCGGCGGCTCGGCCAGCACGTTGGGGATCTCGGCGATACGGCTCTTCAGCAGCGCCACCGCCTCGGCCACGTCGGTGCTGCCGGCCAGCTGCGCCTTCAGTTCCACGCGCCGGAACGCATTGGCGGTGAAGTTCTGGATGGTGTCGCTGAAGATCTTGTTGTTGCCGATCACGGTCTGGACATTGTCCGGCGTGTCCAGCGTGGTGGCGAACAGGCCGATTTCGCGCACGGTTCCGGTTACGCCGCCAATGGTGACGAAGTCTCCCACCTTGAACGGCCGCAGTACCACCAGGAAGGCGCCGGCGGCGAAGTTTGCCATCAGCCCCGACCAGGCCATGCCGATGGCCACGCCGGCCGCGGCGATCAGCGCGGCAAAGGTGGTGGTCTGGATGCCGAAGTAGCCGAGGATGCCGATCACCAGCACGACGTTCAGCGTCACGGTGACGATGGAACCGACATAGCGCAGCAGCGTCGGATCGACCTTCTGCTTGCCGAGCGCGTTCTGCACCAGGCGCACGACAAAGTGGATCAGCCAACGGCCGATGACCCAGAAGGCGAGGGCCGCCAGGATCTTGACGCCGAATTCGGTGGCGTAGGAGACCACCAGGGTCCTGAGGTTGTCGAAGGTAGAGGCGTCCATCGGCGTATTCCTTTCGTGTCGGTGTAACCGGCCAGCCGCCGGCCCAACATCCCCCAAACCAGCCGGCTGCGGCGTGCGAGCCCCTGCGCGTTGCGCGCAATTCCCGGGCACGGCAATTATTGAGAGGCCGTGCGCGGAAGTGCAAGCAAAACATTGTTAAGACAAGGCGCCTTGCACGGCTCGTCTTTTTATATCGGAAAGACGCTGGCGGGTATTACCAGTTGGTTTCGCGCTCGGGGGTGGCGGAAATCCGGTGCAGCGTCAGGTCGGCGCCATTGAACTCGCCCTCGGCGTCGAGGCGGATGCCCACCAGCCGCTTGAGCGTGCCATAGACCAGCGTGCCGCCCGCCAGCGCCACCACGATGCCAAGCAAGGTGCCGAGCCACTGCGCGCCGAGCGACACCCCGCCAAGGCCGCCCAGCGCCTTGGCACCGAAGATGCCCGCGGCGATGCCGCCCCAGGCACCGCACAACCCGTGCAGCGGCCACACGCCCAGCACATCGTCGATATGCCACTTGTTTTGCGCCAGCGTGAACATATAGACGAACAGCGCGCCGGCCACGGCACCGGTAACCAGCGCACCCAGCGGATGCATCAGGTCCGAGCCCGCGCAGACCGCCACCAGGCCGGCCAGCGGCCCGTTGTAGGCGAAGCCAGGGTCGTTGCGCCCGGCCAGCCAGGCGGCCAGCGTGCCGCCGGCCATCGCCATCAGCGAATTGATCGCCACCAGGCCGCTGATCTTGTCGACGGTCTGCGCGCTCATCACGTTGAAGCCGAACCAGCCCACCGCAAGAATCCAGGCGCCCAGCGCCAGGAACGGGATGTTCGAGGGCGGATGCGCGCTGATGCGGCCATCCTTCTGGTAGCGCCCGCGGCGCGCGCCCAGCAGCAGCACCGCCGGCAGCGCAATCCAGCCGCCCAGCGCATGCACCACCACCGAACCGGCAAAGTCATGGAAGGGCGCGCCGGCCACGCGCGCGATCCAGTCCTGCACGCCGTAGCGCTGGTTCCACATCATGCCCTCGAAAAACGGGTAGACAAAACCTACCAGCACGAAGGTGGCGACCAGTTGCGGATTGAAACGCGAGCGTTCGGCGATTCCGCCGGAGATAATCGCCGGAATCGCCGCGGCAAAGGTCGCCAGGAAAAAGAACTTGACCAGTTCGTAGCCGTTTTTCTGGGCCAGGGTTTCGGCGCCCGAAAAGAACTGCACCCCGTAGGCAATGGTGTAGCCGATAAAGAAATAGGCGATGGTGGAAACCGCAAAATCCACCAGAATTTTTACCAGCGCATTGATCTGGTTTTTCTTGCGTACCGTGCCAAGTTCGAGGAACGCAAAGCCAGCGTGCATGGCCAGCACCATGATGGCGCCGAGCAGGATAAACAGCGCGTCGGTGCCGGTCTTCCAGTTTTCCATAGTGACCTCATGCTCAAAATGGGCGCACCAGTATGCAAAAAACGTTCCACAGACGGCTGCATCGTGGTGCCGCTTGCACCGAGCCGGGTAAAAAGCCGCACCGGCATGCCGCACGCGGCCGATTGCAATGGGCCTGGTGCCGTCGGAATGCGGCCAGCGGCGGGGTGCGCGTGCGCCACAATGGAGCCGGCAAGGTGCGCGTTGGTGAACCGTTATGGTGCGTCGCCCCATTTGTGGGAATCTGTCCTATGCTGATTGGTTTTGACGGCACGATTTCGGGCGGCCGGTCGCGGCGCGGTCCGGGCCTGGCAAAAATCAGCGCCTGGCAAGCGCGAACAGCAGTGGAAATTGCCCGCTAACTGGCCTCAAGCAAGGATTTGCGGGTTTTTTTGTCGCTTTGGTGCCACTGGGGATTGCTCAACGCGCGAAGGGCAGATTAGACTGCGCCGATCGATGGCCTGCCGCCAGGCACGCCCATCGGTGACGACGACCAACAAGGGAAATCAGCCATGAATAAAGGTGAACTGGTATCGGCCATCGCCGCGGAAGCAGAATTGAGCAATGCCGCCGCCGAGCGTGCGCTCAACGCAGCGCTGGACAGTATCAAGAAGGCAGTGGCAAAGGGCGATTCTGTAACGCTGGTGGGTTTTGGCAGCTTCAGCGCCGGCAAGCGCGCTGCCCGTACCGGCCGCAATCCGCGCACCGGCGAAACCATCAAGATTCCGGCCGCCAAGACGGTCAAGTTCTCGGCAGGCCAGGGTTTCAAGGACGCCGTGAACAAGAAAAAATAAGCAGTTTGCGTCCATAGCGAAAGAAGCGGTCTGGCAGGCCGCTTTTTTTATGTGCCGGGCCAGGCGGGCAGCGGCCGGCACTCGGCACCATGCCGCGGGCAACGGCAAGGCGATCCGGGTTAAACTGCCGGCGCCCGCAGCCGGCAATCCCGCCCCGCAATCTTCGTATCCCGCATCATGAATGACCTGTCCCACCAGCTTTCCATGACCGTGCTGATGACGCCGGACATGGCCAACTTCTCCGGCAACGTCCACGGCGGCACCATCCTCAAGTACCTGGACATGGTGGCCTATGCCTGCGCCAGCCGCTACGCCGGCCGCTATGTGGTCACGCTGTCGGTAGACCAGGTGGTGTTCCGCCAGCCCATCCACGTGGGCGAGCTGGTGACCTTCCTGGCATCGGTCAACTATACCGGCCGCAGCTCGATGGAGATCGGCATCAAGGTGGTGACCGAGAACATCCGCAGCAAGCTGGTGCGCCATACCAACAGCTGCTATTTCACCATGGTGGCGGTGGACGACAACGGCACCCCAGCCGAGGTGCCGCCGCTGGAGCCGCGCGACGAGGTCGAGCGCCAGCGCTTTGCCGCCGCGCAGCAGCGCCGCGCGCTGCGCCAGGAAATGGAAAAGCGCCACGGCGACATCAAGTCGTCGGTGAACTGAGTGTCGATGCGTGATACAGCCATGAAGTCCTGCCACCCGCTCGTTCGCCTCCTGCTTGCCGCCGCCTGCGCCGGCGCAGCCACGGGTGCCAGTGCCGAGGAGATCGGCAGCGTCAGCACCAATTTCCGCATGACCGGCTCCGACAAGGTTGTGATCGAAGCCTATGACGACCCGCAGGTGGACGGCATTACCTGCTACGTATCGCGCGCCCGCACCGGCGGCATCAAGGGCCAGCTCGGCATGGCCGAAGACCCGCCCGAAGCCTCGATCGCTTGTCGCCAGGTCGGCCCGATCAGCTTCAAGGCGCCGATCAGGCAGCAGGACAATGTCTTCTCCGAGCGCATGTCGATCCTGTTCAAGGCGCTGCACGTGGTGCGCGCGGTCGATCGCAAGCGCAATACGCTGGTCTACCTGACGTATTCGGACCGCATCGTCAGTGGCAGCCCGCAGAACAGCGTGACCGCCGTGCCGGTGCCGGCCGGCACGGTGATTCCGGTGAAATAGCGGGCGCCGGTCATCAGCGGGCCAGCGCCGCGGTCTCCGCCTGGCAATCGCGCGATGGCCGCGCGCCCGCAGCGCGCGCGGCAGCCACTTCACTGCGTGCCCGTTCCAGGTCGGCGCGGAAGGTGGGATCGGCATGCAGCCGTGCCACCGTGGCCGCTGCCATGGTTCGGCCCGCGTTGACATCGCTCTGCCAGTGCACGTTGCATACCACGCGGCTTTGCCCGAAGGCCTGGCCGCGCGCCAGCAGTTCATTGGCGCGCGCCGGCTCGATCTCGGTCAGGATCTGTGCCCAGGCCCAGCCGATGGCGCTGTGGCCGGAGGGGTAGGAACCATCCTTTTCCAGCTTGGCGGCCTCGGCCTGCGTGCACATCGGGGTCTTGGTCGCCACGAACGGGCGGGTGCGCTTGTAATGGTCCTTGGCCTTGTACGTGGACAGGCCGGCATCGACCAGGCTGCGGCGCAGCAGCATGTTCAGGTAAGGCGTGTCTTTCTCGCCCACGGGCATGCCCAGCGCGCAGGAGAAGGTGCTGGCGGCCTGCGGGAACGTCAGCACGGCGTCGTCGGACGCCAGTTGCCAGCGTGGCGAACCGCGCAGCGGACCGGCCTGGCGCGCGGCGTCCGCGTCCAGCGCCAGCGCGGCCGAACCCTGTGCCGGCGGCGCCGGCAGCAGCTTCAGGCTGTCGGGACGCGCGTCGGCGGCGAGGTAGCCGGCCGGCACGCCGGGGCGCAGCTCCGGCACCGCGGCGAGGTTGGTGCCACCGGCGGCGCAGCCGGCCAGCAACGCGGCGAGCGCTGCCGCGCCAAGCATTCGCATGGGTTGGGAGAGGGAGGAATCCGGCTTGGCTTGGTCCGTCAATTGTTCTTCCTGGTGAGGGATCGGATCGATGCGGTCGCGCCGCTGGCTTACGCGGCGGCGTCGAACAGCTTGCGCAGGTTCGATTTCATGATCTTGCCATTGGCATTGCGCGGCAGCATCTCGTGGTAAATCTGGATACGCACCGGCACCTTGAATGCCGCCAGCCGCGCGCGCACGAAATCCTGCAGCTCGGCCTCGCTCGCCTGCATGCCCGGCTTCAGGCTGACCACGGCGGCCGGCTCCTCGCCCAGGGTCCGGTGCGGCAGCCCGACCACCGACGCATCCATGACCGCGGGATGCTCGTACAGCGCGCTTTCCACTTCGATGCAGTAGATGTTCTCGCCGCCGCGGATCAGCATGTCCTTCATCCGGTCGACGATGTAGACGTAGCCCTCGTCATCCAGCCGCGCAATGTCGCCGGTGCGCAGCCAGCCGTCGACAAAGGTCTGCGCGGTGGCCTCGGGCTTGTTCCAGTAGCCGCGCACGACATTGGCGCCGCGCGCCATCAGCTCGCCGGTTTCACCCGGGGGCAGCGCCTGGCCGCGGCCATCGACTACTTTCATCTCGCCGATAGGCAGCGCCGGACCGCTGCTGTCGGGGCGCATCACGTACTCTTCGGCGCTGTGGCTGGTGAAGGTGGACGAGGTTTCCGTCATGCCCCAGCCTATGCCGGGCGCGGCCATGGGGAAGACTTCGCGAATGCGCCGGACCAACTCCGGCGAGGCCGGTGCGCCGCCGTAGTTGATGTTCTCCAGCGACGACAGGTCGAAGCGGCCCCGCTCCGGATGCTCCAGGATCTGCCACGCGATGGTCGGCACGCCGCCGGCCGCGGTGCAGCGCTCGCGTTCGATCAGTTCCATGCCGCGCAGCGCGTCCCAGCGGTGCAGCAGCACGATCTTGCCGCCGGTGGCGATGGCGCCGTTGAGCACCGCCATGCAGCCCGTGACGTGGAAGAACGGCACCGCCAGCAGCATCGATTTTTGCGGCGCGGCCGGATCCGGCGCCGGGATCGGCTCGCCGCGGCGCAGCAGGTTGCGCAGCGGACTGAAGCTGCCGGCTACCGCCACCGAGGTGGAATTGCGGTGCGTGCCGAGCGCACCCTTCGGCTTGCCGGTGGTGCCGGAGGTGTAGAAGATGGTGGCGTCGTCGTCGGGGTCGATGTCGACCGCAGGCGGCGGTTGCTCTGGCAGCGCTGCCCAGCTTGCCGACGCGCCGATCACGCTTTCCAGCGCCGACACGCGCGGGTCCGCTGGCACAGCGCCCGCGCGCGAGACGTAGATGCGTTCCAGCGCCGGACAGCCCGGCAGGTGTTCGAGGATGCGGTCGAGCCGCTCGGCATCGACGATGGCGATGCGGCTGCCGGAATCCGCCAGGCCGTATTCCAGCTCGTGGCCGGTCCACCACGCATTGAGCGGGGTCACGATGGCGCCGGTCAACAGCGCCCCGTAGAAAGCCACCGGCCATTCGGGCAGGTTGCGCATCGCCAGCGCCACGCGGTCGCCCTTGCGCACGCCGTCGCGCACCAGCGCGTGGGCCATGGCGATGGCGGCACGCAGGAACGCATCGTAGGAAACGCGTTCGTCCTCATACACCACGAAGGTGCGTTCGGCAAAGGCGCGCGTGGCCAGCAGCAGCTCGCGCAGCGTGGGCGGCGCGTTCTTCCAGACCGTGGT
>JABFVP010000334.1 GCA_013362725.1 Cupriavidus sp. | reverse complement strand
TCGGGCATCGGGCGCACCGCCAGCGGCGCCAGCGTGTTGGCGTCGCGCGCGCGCACCTCGGTGGCGATCTCGCGCAGCGGCCTCAGGCCGCGCCCCACCGCCATCCACACCAGCCAGCCCAGCAGCGGCAGCAACAGCAGCAGCGGCGCCACGGTGCGCAGCGCCATGCGCGCGGCGAGCGCGCGGCGCGCGCTCATCGGCTGCGCGATCTGCACCACGGCAGGTCCCAGCTGCATGCTGTACAGGCGCCATTCGCCCTGCTGCGTGGTCACGTTGGAGAACCCCAGCTCGGCGCGCGCCGGCAGTGCCGGGTGCGAGTGCGACAAATAAAGGCTGCGCCCGGAGCCGTCCCAGATATGGATCACCACGTCCTCGTCGGCATGCGCGAGGTCGCCGGGCGCGCCGATGAAGGGCGGCGCCACCGGGTTGGCAAACTGGCTCGGCAGCGCCGCGGCCATCTGCTTCATCTGGTAGTCGAACAGCGCGTTGGCCTCCTGCCGCGCCTGCCCGTAGATCAGCGCGGTGGCGATGGCAATGCCGACTACCAGGCCGGCCGCCAGCCACGCCAGCAGCGTTCGCTGGATCGAGCGCATCAGCTGCCCTCCCCGTCGCCATGCGCCGCCGCTTCGCTGTCAAGGCGCGGCACCACATAGCCCACGCCGCGGATATTGCGGATCAGCGCCGCACCGAATTTCTTGCGCAGCGCGTGGATGTAGACCTCGACGGTATTGCTGCCGACCTCGTCGTCCCAGCCATAGAGTCGCTCCTGCAGTTGCGGCACCGACCACACCTTGCCCGGGCGCGCCATCAGCGCCGACAGCAGCGCGAACTCGCGCGCCGATAGCCGCACCGGCTCGCCCCGGCAGGTGGCTTCGCGCGTGGCGGGATTGAGCACGATATCGCCGTAGGTGACCAGCGGCTCGGCGCGCCCGGCGGCGCGGCGTGCCAGCGCGTGCATGCGCGCGGCCAGTTCCTGCAGGTCGAAGGGCTTGACCAGGTAATCATCGGCGCCGGCATTGCGCCCCGCGACACGGTCGGCAACGGCGTCGCGCGCGGTCAGGATCAGCACCGGCGAGGGCACGCCGCGCGCGCGCAGCGCGCGCAGCACCTCAAGGCCGGGGCGGCGCGGCAACCCCAGGTCGAGCAGGATCAGGTCGTAGCAGGCCAGGCCGTCCGCCGCGGTGCTGGCTGCGGCCAGTCCAGCATCGCCGTCGCGCACCCAATCGACGGCAAAGCCTTCTTGGCGCAGAGCCAGCTTGACGCTCTCGCCGATCATGGCGTCGTCTTCGACCAGAAGCACGCGCATGGCTAACCGTTACCGCCGGCGCCGCCGAGGCGTTCGGCCAGCGCTTGCGCCAGCCCCGCCAACGCCGGATGGCTGGCAGTGATGACATGGACCGGCACCGCCTCGAGCCAGCCGCGCATGCGGCCCTTGGCGACAAAGCGCTCGGCGAACGACGAGTCCCGCAGCGCCGGCACGAAGCGCGGCAGGATGCCGCCGCCCAGATAAACCCCGCCACGCGCGCCGATTACCAGCGCGATATCGGCCGCGACCGAGCCCAGCAGCCCGAAGAACACCGCCATGGCGCGCTGGCACAGCGGGTCGTTGCGCTCGAACGCGCCCGCGGTGACCTGCGCCGGCTGCAGGGGCGCGAGCAAAAGCGTACCCGTTTCTGCGGCCAGCGCGGCATGGATATGCGACAGGCCGCTGCCACTCAGCAGCCGCTCGGCCGAGACCCGGCCGACGTTGCGATGGGCCGCGCGCCACGCGATCCATTCGTCGTCGGTGTCCGGCATCAGCTCGATATGGCCGCCTTCGCCGGCCAGCGCCACGGCCTGACCGCCCGGTGCCGGCACCAGTCCGGAAACGCCCAGGCCGGTGCCGGGCCCGACCAGCGCCAGCGGCGCGGTGCCCACCGCGGTGCCGGCGCGCACCTGAGCCAGGCCGTCGGCGGGCAAGTGCGGCAGGGCCAGCGCCAGCGCGGTGAAGTCGTTGATGGCCACCAGCGTCTGCAGCCCCAGCGCGCGCCGCATGCCATCGATCGAGAAGGTCCAGTTGTGGTTGGTCAGCCGGACCTGATCGCCGGTCACCGGATTGGCCAGGCCGATCGCGGCGTGGCGCGGCATGGCCTGGCCCGAGCCGGCCACGCCGTCGAGGTACTGGCGCAGCGCCGCCTCCAGCGACGGGAAATCCGCCACCTTCAGCGCCGTCACCGGCCCGATCCGCATGGGCGCGGTCTCCAGTGCAAAGCGCACGTTGGTGCCGCCTACATCGCCGAGCAGGCGCGGGAAGTCAGCGGAGAAGGATGCGGTAGTGGCCATGGCAGCGGATCTCGTTCCTCGCGCAAAGATGTCAAGTGGAGCGGTCAGGTCCTGAACACGTCAAATCCGTGCCGGTGCCGCGACAGCACCAGGCTCACCGGCAACGACGGCGTGGGGCCCTGCAGCGCGCGCTCCAGCACCGCGGCCTTGGCCGCGCCGGAGACCGACAGGAACACGCGCTCGGCGGCCAGCAGCGCGGCCAGGTTCAGCGTGATGCGCGCATGCGGCGCCACCGAAGGATGGGTGATGGCGTAGCCCGGCTGCGGCTCGCTCAGCGCGCTCTGCAACTCGGGCGCATCCGGGAACAGCGAGGCGGTGTGGCCGTCCTCGCCCATGCCCAGCACCACCACGTCGGGCTGGCGGAACGCGGCGTTGGCGCGCGCCACCGCCTGCGCCGGCGCGGCGGCATCCTGCGCGTCGGCGATCAGCGGCACGAAGGCGGCACTGGCCGCGGCCTCGCGCAGCAGGTGGGCACGCACCAGTGCGGCGTTGCTGTCGGCGTGGTCGGGCGGCACCACGCGTTCGTCGACCAGCGTGATGGTCACCGCGTCCCAGCGCACGTGCCGGTGGCGCAGCCGCTCGAACATCGCT
>JABFVP010000714.1 GCA_013362725.1 Cupriavidus sp. | reverse complement strand
GCCAGCGCCAGGATGATGGGCCGCTCGGCCATGGTCTTGTCCATTTCGGCGGTCAGCACGCCGGCGGTAGAGCAGCCCAGGAAGACGTCGGCGCCGTTGACGATGTCGGCCAGCGTGCGTGCCGAGGTGTCCTGCGCGTAGCGGGCCTTGTTGGCTTCCATGCTGGCGTCGCGGCCAACGTAGATCACGCCCTTCGAGTCCACCACCGAGATGTTCTCGCGCGTCACGCCGAGGCTCACCATCGTGTCGAGGCATGCAATCGCAGCCGCGCCGGCGCCCGATACGGCGACCTTCACCTTGGCAATGTCCTTGCCCACGATCTTCAGGCCGTTCAGCAGCGCTGCAGTCGAAATGATCGCGGTACCGTGCTGGTCGTCATGGAAGACGGGGATGTTCATGCGCTCGCGCAGCTTCTGCTCGATGTAGAAGCACTCGGGCGCCTTGATGTCTTCCAGGTTGACGCCGCCCAGCGTGGGCTCCAGCGCGGCGACGATCTCGACGATCTTGTCCGGGTCGCGCGCGTCGAGCTCGATGTCGAACACGTCGATGCCGGCGAACTTCTTGAACAGGCAGCCCTTGCCCTCCATCACCGGCTTGCCGGCCAGCGGGCCGATGTCGCCCAGGCCCAGCACGGCGGTGCCGTTGGTGACCACGGCCACCAGGTTGGCGCGCGAGGTGTACTCGGCGGCGGTGGCGGGATCCTTGGCGATTTCCTCGCAGGCGTACGCTACGCCCGGCGAATAGGCCAGCGACAGGTCGCGCTGGTTGGACAGCGCCTTGGTCGCGGTGACCTGGATCTTGCCCTTGGTCGGGCTGCGGTGGTATTCCAGCGCGGCGAGGCGCAGCTGCGCTTCAGGACTGTTCGGGGCATGTTGCGGTGCATCACCGCCGTTCTTGCTGCTCATTGGCTCGTCCGGAAAATGGCCCGGACCGGAAGCGCCCTCTCCCGCCATGGTTCGGCCGGCTCAAGGACAAGCCGGCAGCGAAGGACAAGCTCTGGCAGCGAAACTGACGACTCCGGCAGCCAGGCCGGAAAAATCGAGCAGCTATTCTAGCCCACGCGCCCGTGCAAAGTACCACCGCGGCACGCCCGCGGGCCGCATTTTGCGCGGATTCTGGCCGTTAAACAGCTTTTACCATTGGGTATGCAATGGTGCTGCAGCAGCATGCTCGTGCATGCATCCGCACGCATCGCGCTGCGGGGCTGCTACTTCGCGTTCTTCTCCACCTCCAGCGTCACCCGGCGCGGACGGCCGCTGTCGGACGGGAAGTCGGTAAAGGCGCTGCGGATCAGGTACGGCATCATCGCCGGCAGGCTGCCGTTCTCGGCCTGATTCTGCGCGGTGACCTGCCAGACCCGCTTGCCGCTGGCCGCGTCCTTGAAATACACCCGCAGGCTGGAGAACGTCACCGGCACGTCGCGCACCACCGTCTGCGGCGGCCAGTAGCCCGGACCCCACGGGCCCCATGGCCCCCAGGGACCCCATGGCCGGTAGTAGCCAGGTCCCCAGTACGGTCCCCAGGGGCCGTACCACGGATCCGGATAGACCGTCTCGGCGACGCGCACCAGCCCCGGCGCCGAGTCGTAGTCCATGCTGACCAGATAGCGCGCCTGCCGGGCCGGCACCTGCTCGAAGCCGACACCCGCCAGCGCCGCCG
The DNA here is from genome assembly GCA_013362725.1 of Cupriavidus sp. Lineage (GTDB taxonomy): Bacteria > Pseudomonadota > Gammaproteobacteria > Burkholderiales > Burkholderiaceae > Cupriavidus. The sequence continues at coordinate 9,360 of JABFVP010000714.1, read as the reverse complement.
CCAGCCACTGCTCATAGGTCTGCCGGTCGAGCTGGGCCGCCTGCTCGGCGCTGCGCTCGAAGCTGTAGGTGCGCGGCGCGTCGTTCTGCCAGCCGGGCTGGCGGAACGCCGTGACATCGGTGGTCACGGTGCTGGCGCACCCGGTCAGCAGCAGCGCCGCCAGCAGCGCCAGCGCACCCCACACCCTGCACAGCCCGGGCCACCGGCCCGCTGCTCCTTGATTGCCGACACCGCCTGCGCGCTGCCACATAGTGCTACCTCGCTCTTCTGTCTACTGAAACCCTACGTGTCTCTGAGACCACGCCGGCACCGCGGAATTCCCTGCATCGCTTGGTGCGGCGCCCGCCAGACCGCGCCCCGACCCCTTGGCTACAATGAGGACTTCAGCGCCATGCTTTGCTTGCACGCGCGTGGCCGCCCCCTTTTTCCTAACGGTCTTCCGAAGACAGGATCCCCCCATGCTGCGCACCGACACGCCCGTTACCGTCTATCGCAAGGACTATACCCCGCCGCCGTTCGCCATCGACCACGCCGCACTGGTGCTGGAGCTCGATCCCCAGCGCACCGTGGTCACCAGCACGCTGCGCTTCGCGCGCACGGCCGGCGCCCCCGACGCGCCGCTGGTGCTGGCCGGCGAAGAGCTCGATCTGATCGGCGTCAGCCTGGACGGCAAGACGGTGGCCAACGCCACCCAGGGCGGCGGCACGCTGACGCTGCCCGGCCTGCCGGCGCAGGGCACGCTGGAAATCATCACCGCGTGCCAGCCCGCGGCCAACACCACGCTGTCGGGCCTCTATGTCTCCAACGGCAACTTCTTCACCCAGTGCGAGGCCGAGGGCTTTCGCCGCATCACCTATTTCCTCGACCGCCCCGACGTGATGGCGACCTACCGCGTCACGCTGCGCGCCGACCGCGCCGCCTATCCGGTGCTGCTGTCCAACGGCAACCTGGTGAGCCAGCGCGAACTGCCCGATGGCCGCCACGAGGCCGTGTGGGAAGATCCGTTCCCCAAGCCGTCCTACCTGTTCGCGCTGGTCGCGGGCAAGCTCGAATGCATCGAGGAAAAGATCCAGTCCGCGTCCGGCAAGGACAAGCTGCTGCAGGTGTGGGTCGAGCCACGCGACCTCGACAAGACCCGTCACGCCATGGATTCGCTGATCCATTCGATCCGCTGGGACGAGCAGCGCTTCGGCCTGGAGCTCGATCTCGACCGCTTCATGATCGTCGCCGTCGGCGACTTCAACATGGGCGCGATGGAGAACAAGGGCCTGAACATCTTCAACACAAAGTACGTGCTGGCCAATGCGGAAACCGCCACCGACACCGACTTCGCCAATATCGAGGCGGTGGTCGGCCACGAGTACTTCCACAACTGGACCGGCAACCGCGTGACCTGCCGCGACTGGTTCCAGCTGTCGCTGAAGGAAGGCCTGACGGTATTCCGCGACCAGGAGTTCTCGGCCGACATGATGGGCTCGGAATCGGGCCGCGCGGTCAAGCGCATCGAGGACGTGCGCGTGCTGCGCCAGGTGCAGTTCCCCGAGGACGCCGGCCCGATGGCGCATCCGGTGCGCCCCGACAGCTACGAAGAGATCAACAACTTCTACACCGTCACGGTGTACGAGAAAGGCGCCGAGGTGGTGCGCATGTACCAGACCCTGCTGGGCCGCGACGGCTTTCGCAAGGGCATGGACCTGTACTTCCAGCGCCACGACGGCCAGGCCGTGACCTGCGACGACTTCCGCGCCGCCATGGCAGATGCCAACGGCCGCGACCTGAGCCAGTTCGGGCTGTGGTACAGCCAGGCGGGCACGCCGGTGGTGACCGCGCGCACCGCGTGGAACGGCGACGACGGCAGCCTGACGCTGACGCTGACGCAACGCTGCCCCAAGGTCGGCATCGAGACCCGCGCCGGCACGCCCGACAAACAGCCCTTCCACATCCCGTTCGCGCTCGGCCTGCTGGGCGCCGACGGCAACGACCTGCCGCTGCAGCTCGAGGGCGAGAGCGCGCCTGCCGGCACCACGCGCGTGCTCGACTTCACGCAGGCCGAGCAGAGCTTCCGCTTCATCAACCTGCCCCGCGGCGCGCAGGCCCCGCTGCCTTCGCTGCTGCGCAATTTCTCCGCGCCGGTGATCGTCGATGCCGAGTACACCGACGCGCAGCTGACCTTCCAGCTGTCGCACGACAGCGACGCCTTCAACCGCTGGGAAGCCGGCCAGCGCCTGGCCACGCGCGCGCTGCTGCAGCTGGTGGCCGACGTGCAGGCCGGGCGTGAGCTCAGACTCGATCCCGCGCTGGTGCGCGCCATGCGCGCGGTGCTGACCGACGACACGCTCAACCCCGCCTTCCGCGAGCAGGCCCTGGTGCTGCCGGCCGAGGCCTACCTGGCCGAGCGCATGGGCGTGGCCGATCCCGCCGCCATCCACCGCGCGCGCCAGTTCATGCGCGAAGGCCTGGCACGCGCGCTGCAGGCGGACTGGCTCGCCGCCTACGAAGCCAATGCCACGCCGGGCCCGTATTCGCCCGATGCCGCCTCGGCGGCGAAGCGCGCGCTGCGCAACCTCGCGCTCGGCTACCTGGCCGACAGCGGCGACCCCGCGATGCAGGCGCTGGCCGACCAGCAATACCAGAATGCCGACAACATGACCGACCGCTTCGCCGCGCTGTCGGCGCTGGTCAACAGCTTCGCCCCCGGCCGCGAGCATGCGCTGGCGGACTTCTACCAGCGCTTCGAAGACGACGCGCTGGTGATCGACAAGTGGTTCTCGCTGCAGGGCATGCAGCGGGGCGAGGTGGGCCCGCACGCCGGCAAGCGCACCATCGACACCGTGCGCGCGCTGATGGAGCATCCCGCCTTCAACCTGCGCAACCCCAACCGCGCGCGCTCGCTGATCTTCAGCTTCTGCTCCGGCAACCCGGCGCAGTTCCACGCCGAAGACGGCTCGGGCTACCGCTTCTGGGCCGACCAGGTACTGGCGCTGGACGCCATCAACCCGCAGGTGGCGGCGCGCCTGGCGCGGGTGATGGACCGCTGGCAGAAATACGAACTGGCGTTGCGCGACCGCATGCGCGCCGAGCTTGAGCGCGTCGCCGCGTGCAGCACGCTGTCGCGCGACGTGCGCGAGATCGTCGGCAAGGCGCTGGCCGGCTGAGCGCGCCGGCGACGGGACAGGCAGCCCGGCCCACGCCCCCGATGCCCGGCCCCGCGCGGCCGGGCATGTAGAATTGCGGCCATCCAAGGAGAACCAACCATGACTCGCATCAGCCTGACCCGCTACCTGGTCGAGGAACAGCGCAAGCACAACACCATCCAGCCCGAACTGCGGCTGCTGATCGAAGTGGTCGCGCGCGCCTGCAAGGCCATTTCCAACGCCGTCAGCAAGGGCGCCCTCGCCGGCGTGCTGGGCTCGGCCGGCACCGGCAACGTCCAGGGCGAAACCCAGCAGAAGCTGGACGTGATCGCCAACGAAGTGCTGCTCGACGCCAACGAATGGGGCGGCCACCTCGCCGCGATGGCGTCGGAAGAAATGGAATCGTTCTACGAGATTCCCAACCGCTACCCGAAGGGCGAATACCTGCTGATGTTCGACCCGCTCGACGGCTCGTCGAACATCGACGTCAACGTCTCGATCGGCACCATCTTCTCGGTGCTGCACATGCCCAAGCCCGGCCAGACCGTGACCGAGGCCGACTTCCTGCAGCCGGGCACGCACCAGGTCGCCGCCGGCTACGCCGTGTACGGCCCGCAGACCACGCTGGTGCTGACGGTCGGCAACGGCGTGCACATGTTCACGCTCGACCGCGAGGCCGGCAGCTTCGTGCTGACCCAGTCCAACGTCACGATCCCGGAAGACACCAAGGAATTCGCCATCAACATGTCGAACATGCGCCACTGGGCCCCGCCGGTGCGCAAGTACATCGACGAGTGCCTGGCCGGCGACGAAGGCCCGCGCGGCAAGAACTTCAACATGCGCTGGGTGGCATCGATGGTCGCCGACGTGCACCGCATCCTGACCCGCGGCGGCATCTTCATGTACCCGTGGGACAAGCGCGAGCCGGAAAAGCCCGGCAAGCTGCGCCTGATGTACGAAGCCAACCCGATGGCGATGCTGGTCGAGCAGGCCGGCGGCGCCGCCACCAACGGCGAGCAGCGCATCCTCGACGTGCAGCCGACCAAGCTGCACCAGCGCGTCTCGGTAATCCTAGGCTCGAAGAACGAGGTCGAGCGCGTCACGCGCTACCACCAGGAAGCGCAAGCCAAGGCCTAATCGCGGCCGGACTTGCCTGAAACGGGGCGCGCCGCGCCCCGTTTTTCATGCCGGCGCCGGATGGCACCGGCGACACAAAGGGCTTCACAAGGCCGGAAAACGCTGCTACTATTGCGGGCTGTTCCAGATCGCCGGAACATGTTGCCGAAGTAGCTCAGTCGGTAGAGCAGCTCATTCGTAATGAGAAGGTCGGGGGTTCGATTCCTCTCTTCGGCACCAGCGGAATTTCAGGGCCCAGCCCGCACAAACCCGGACAGCGTCACGCTCTCCGGGTTTTTTGTTGCCCGCGGTCTTGCGCTGATGGTGGCAGCGAAGGCGGCGGCAATGCCACCGGCTGGCGCCCCAGCCGTTGTGCCCACCAGTAGCGGAAGGGGTGATCCAGATCGGGATAGAGTACCGGCTGGCTGAAGCAGCCGGCACGCTTCATCAGGAGATAGGCGGCAAGCATGGCCGCCCAGAAAGCTAGCAGTTCCACGATCACGGCCGCCGCGGATGTCGGGGTGGCCGTTTTCATTATAGGTAGCCACTTCCGGCATGGGGCCGATGGCGCACCCGTGGATACCCTAGGCGCCGGGCAACGCTCAGTACACCTCGGGCACGATCATCTCCTTCGGCACAGGCTGGCGCACGTAGTCCTCATGGCGTTCGCGGCCGGGCAGCACTACCGTGGGGGTCTCCACTTCGGCATACGGCACCAAGCTCAGCAAGTGATGGATGCAGTTCAGCCGTGCGCGCTTCTTGTCGTCGGCCTGCACCACCCACCACGGCGCCTCCGCGATGTGGGTGCGCTCGAGCATGATCTCCTTGGCGCGCGTGTAGTCTTCCCAGCGGCGCTGCGATTCCAGGTCCATCGGGCTGAGCTTCCACTGCTTGAGCGGGTCATGGATGCGGCTGAGGAAGCGCAGGCGCTGCTCGTCGTGCGTGATCGAGAACCAGTACTTGATTACCTGGATGCCGGAGCGCACCAGCATCTTTTCGAATTCGGGCACCGAGCGGAAGAACTCTTCGTACTGGTCGTCGGTACAGAAGCCCATCACGCGCTCGACGCCGGCGCGGTTGTACCAGCTGCGGTCGAACAGCACGATCTCGCCGGCGGCGGGCAGGTGCGCGACGTAGCGCTGGAAATACCACTGGGTGCGTTCGCGGTCGTTGGGCGCGGGCAGCGCGGCGACGCGGCAGACGCGCGGGTTCAGCCGCTGGGTGATGCGCTTGATCACGCCGCCCTTGCCGGCGGCGTCGCGCCCCTCGAACAGGATCACGACCTTGTGCCCGGTGGCGGCGACCCAGCTCTGCAGCCGCACCAGTTCGCCCTGCAGCCGGAACAGCTCTCTGAAGTATTTCCGGCGGCTGTCCTGCTCGGCCTGGTCGTCCAGGTGCACGGGGTCGCCGAAGGCCTCGCTGGCCTCGCGGTCGTCCAGTTCCAGTTCGATCTCTTCGTCGTAGTAGTCGGCCACCTCGTTGTGGATACGCCGCACCAGCTCTGCTTCACCCGGTCTCATCTGCTTGCTCTCCCTGTGGATACAACGCGGTCGCGGCGATGCTGGCATGGCCGTATTGCAGCCGCGTGAAGACGGAGCAGGTTGCCCTGCCCCTCCGCCCGCCCGCGGCCCGCCACGTGCTACGCCTTTCAGCCCGCAGGATTGATGTTGTGGTTATGGCGGAACAGGTTGTCGGGATCGTAGCGCCGCTTCACCGCCACCAGCCGCTCGTAGTTGGGCCCGTAGGCGGCGCCGATGCGGTCGACCTCTTCCTGCGTGAGGAAGTTGACATAGACGCTGCCCAGCGCGAACGGCGCCGCCGCGCGGAACACCTCGCGCGCCCAGCCGATGCAGCGGTCATCGTCCGCCGGACTGTCCCAACGTCCGTGCAGGTTCATGATGAACTTGGCGTCGCGGTTGGCGTAGGCGGTGGCGTCGGGCGCGACGCGGTTGGTCTGCCCGCCCATCGCGCCGATAAAGACCTCGCATTGCGGCGACGGCAGCTTGCCGATCTGCTCGATCAGCATCGCGATCAGCCCGTCGTCCAGCCCGGCAAAGTTGTGCGACTTCCAGTAGTTGCGCGCGCCCGGCGTCAGCAGCGGATCGAAGGCCTGCTGCCACGCGGTCAGCGGCATCGGCCCCAGGTGCTCGCCATAGGGCGTGCCGAGCTTGCGCAGCGGCTCGACCAGTTGCGGCCCCTGCTCCGGCGGACCGATATAGCAGATCGCCAGCGCCGCGATCGGCTTGCCGTGCACCTCGGGCGGCAGGAACGGCAGCGGCGGCGCCTGGCGCAGCACCACCCATACCGTCAGTTCGTCGGGCATCGATTCATACAGCTCGCGATAGGCGGGCAGCACGCTGGCGGCCTGCTCCAGCGGATAGACGACCAGTCCGCCATAGACCTGCGGGCCGACCGGATGCAGCCGGAACTCGAACATCGTCACCACGCCGAAGTTGCCGCCGCCGCCGCGCAGCGCCCAGAACAGGTCGGCGTTCTCGTCGGCGCTGGCGCGCACCTGCTTGCCGTCGGCGGTGACGACCTGCGCCGACACCAGGTTGTCGACGGTGGTGCCGAACTTGCGGCTGAGCCAGCCGAAGCCGCCGCCCAGCGTGAGGCCGGCCACGCCGGTGGTGGAATTGATGCCGAGCGGCGTGGCCAGGCCCTGCGCCTGCGCTTCGTGGTCGAAGTCGCGCAGCGTGGCGCCCGGCTCTACCCAGGCGCGTTGCGCGTGGGGATCGATGCGCACCGAGCGCATCGGCGACAGGTCCAGCACCATGCCGCCCTCGCAGATCGCCAGTCCGCCGATGTTGTGGCCGCCGCCGCGTACCGACAGCAGCACGCCGTGCTCGCGCGCGAAGTTCACCGCCGCCGCAACGTCGGCAGCGCCCGCGGCCTGCACGATCCACTGCGGGTGGCGGTCGATCATCGCGTTCCAGATCTGGCGCGCATCGTCGTAGCCGTTGTCGCCCGGCTGCAGCAAGCGTCCGCGCAGCTGCGCCCTGAGTGTCTCAATATGTTCCTGCGATGGCTGGGCCATGATCTGCCTCCCGATGCTGGTTGGAAACATCGGACGGCACGCGGCGTCACGAGCAAAAAAATGGGCCACGAGGACCGATGATTCCACCATTTAAGGCAGGCACCGCGCGAATGTAAATGCGCGCCGCGCACGGCGCATTGCGCAGTTGGGTCCCGCATCCTGCCCTGGCCACGCGGCCTATCATGGAGGCACGGCGGCACGGTGCGCGCGCGCCGTGCGCCTGCACGATGGAACCTGCCAGCCAACCTCCCCTGTTCCTGTGCGGCGACGTGATGACGGGTCGCGGCATCGACCAGATCCTGGCGCATCCCAGCCAGCCGCTGCTGCATGAATCGTATGTGCATTCCGCGCTCGACTACGTGCGCCTGGCGGAACGCAAGGCCGGCCCGATTGCACGCCCGGCCGGCCCGGACTATCCGTGGGGCGATGCGCTGGCGGAACTGGCAAGCCGAGCCGCACGGCCGCGCATCGTCAACCTGGAAACCGCCGTCACCACCAGCGACGATGCCTGGCCCGGCAAGTCCGTGCACTACCGCATGCATCCGCGCAACGTCGATTGCCTGCAGGCCGCCGGCATCGACTGCGCGGTTCTCGCCAACAACCATGTGCTCGACTGGGGCCGCGCGGGCCTGGCCGATACGCTCGATGCACTGGACGGCGCGCACATCGCGCACGCCGGCGCCGGTCCCGACGCGGCCAGCGCGGCAGGGGCAGCGGTGCTACCCCGGCCCGGCGGTGGCCGCGTGGTGGTGCTTGCCTTCGCCATGACCAATGCCGGCACGCCGGCGGCGTGGCGCGCCACCGCCGGGCACTCGGGCGTAAACCTGCTGGACGACTGGTCCGCGGCCTCGCAGCAACGCATTGCCGCGCTGGCCCATCAGCTGCGGCGCCCCGGCGATGTGATGGTGCTGTCGATCCACTGGGGCCCGAACTGGGGCTATCACATCGACCCCACGCAGCGCGCCTTCGCCCGCGCGCTGGTCGAACACGCCGGCATCGACATCGTGCACGGGCATTCCTCGCATCACCCGCTCGGCATCGAGCTGCACGCCGGCAAGCCGATCCTGTACGGCTGCGGCGACTTCATCAACGACTACGAGGGCATCGGCGGCTACGATGCCTACCGCCCGGACCTGGCGCTGATGGCATTCGTCAGCTTCGATGGCGGCGGCAGCGCGTACCTGCGGCTGGTGCCCTTGCGGCGCAGCCACTTCCGGCTGGCATATGCGCGCGAAGTCGACATGGCATGGCTGCAAGCCATGTTCGAAGCACAGGGTAGCGCGCTTGGCACACGCGTGGCGCGCAGCGGACTGCACGAGTTGCGGCTGTGGGCGGCATAAGCGCAAGCCATCCCTGCCACGATTCCGGTACTTGCCGGTACTTGCCGGTCTTGCAAAAGGGCCGGCGCAAAAACAGAAAGGCCAGCGCGATGGCTGGCCTTCCCGTTCATTCAAGTGCCACGTGTGTCGGTTCGGTGTAACGCTTCCACAGAGTGCTGATCCGCTTCTGCATTCATTGCCCAACGCTAGCTCGGTCGCCCATCCTGCGGCACCCCAGGACATATCTGCAGGATAGTACAAATCCCCGCGGATCAAAGCGAGATCAACGAAGTGCGCGATTCAGCCGACCGTGATGCGGTCGTCGAGCAGCCGGATCTGGCCGCCGGGCTTGTCTTCCATCACTTTGAGCACGCGGCTGCCCACCTGCAGGGTGACCCCGCCATGGATGCGCCGCGCGGCGTCGATGACGGCATCCGCGGCGGGCTGCATCTGCTGCCCCAGTTCGGTCAGGCGCGCCTCCAGCTCGAACAGGTCGCGCGACAGCTTGAACAGCGTCGCGCGCGCCTTTTCGCGCAGGTCGCCGACGGCACGCTCGGGGTGCTTGGCAAAGAAGTCCACCAGCTGCCTGACCTTGTTCTGCTCCTCCAGCATGCGCCGGCGCTCGGCCTCGAGCGCGGCGCGCTGCGCATCGGCAAAGGGATTGAGGCCGACCTGGATGCTGGTGGCGGTGCCGGCCGGCGCGCCCAGCACCGCGGCCCGCACCGCCAGCAAGGCGCGGCTGCGGCCGCCGCTG
>JABFVP010000413.1 GCA_013362725.1 Cupriavidus sp. | reverse complement strand
CTTCACCGGCGACTGGCCGGTGCTGGCCGCCGGCCTGCCGCTGAAGGGCCTGGCGCAGCAGCTGGCGTATCAGAGCGAACTGACGCAGGTGGTGGGGCGTACCTTCCACCTGCGCATCCCGGTCGCGGCGCTGGGCGAGAACGGCGTCGCCGAGCGTCTGCAGCAGGCGCTGGGCGACCACTTCGGCGAGCCGGTGCGCGTGCTCTGCGAAGTCGGCGGGGTCACGGTCACTGCCGCCGCCGCCGACGCCGAGGCCCGTGCCGAACGCCAGCGCCAGGCCGAGGCCGCGATCGAGGCCGATCCCTTCGTGCAGGGGCTGCTGCGCGACTTCGGCGGCCAGATCGTGCCAGGCTCGATCCAGCCGCGCGCCGCCTGACCGGCGGCCAGGCTGGCGTTACCGAATTTCCGTCACCGAACTCTTACCGAATCCAGGAGCATTCCATCATGATGAAAGGTCAACTCGCCGGGCTGATGAAGCAGGCCCAGCAGATGCAGGAAAACATGAAGAAGATGCAGGAGCAGCTGGCCCTGATCGAGGTCGAGGGCCAGTCCGGCGCCGGTCTCGTCAAGGTGGTGATGACCTGCAAGAACGATGTCAAGCGCGTCACCATCGATCCCAGCCTGCTGGCCGAGGGCGAGGACAAGGACCTGCTGGAAGACCTGGTCGCGGCGGCCTTCAACGACGCCGTGCGCAAGGCCGAGGCCACCACGCAGGAAAAGATGGGCTCGATGACCTCGGGCCTGCCGCTGCCGCCGGGCTTCAAGCTGCCGTTCTAAGGCGATTGTGAAAGCGTCGTCGCCGACTTCGCTGCAGGCGCTGGTCGAGGCGCTGCGGGTGCTGCCCGGCGTCGGGCCCAAGTCCGCCCAGCGCATGGCCTACCACCTGCTGCAGCACGACCGCGAGGGCGCGCGCAAGCTGGGCGATGCGCTGCGCGGCGCGGCGGACCATATCCGCCACTGCCAGCGCTGCAACACCTTCACCGAGCAGGAGGTTTGCGAGACCTGCCTGGACGACCGCCGCGACGCCTCGGTGCTGTGCGTGGTGGAAACGCCGGCCGACCAGGTCATGATCGAGCAGACCCTGACCTACCGCGGCAAGTATTTCGTGCTGATGGGCCGGCTCTCGCCGCTGGACGGCATCGGTCCGCGCGAGATTCACCTGGACCGGCTGCTGGCGCGCGCCACCGAGCCCGAGCTGGGCGGCCCGGTCGGCGAGGTCATCGTCGCCACCAATTTCACCAGCGAAGGCGAGGCCACCGCGCACTACATCGGCGAGATGCTCAAGGCGCGCGGGCTCAAGGTGTCGCGCCTGGCGCGCGGCGTGCCGGTGGGCGGCGAGCTGGAGTATGTCGATGCCGGCACCATCGCCCGCGCGGTGATGGACCGCCGCAACCTCTGAGCGCCGCCGCGCCGGCCGGCATGCCGGCCGCAGGCACTGCCACCGGCGCGCCCGCTTTCATTTTCCTTCCGCTTCCATGAACCTGGCCCGCTTCGATCTCGTCACGCTTGGCTTGTTCGTTGCCGTGGCCCGGCAGGGCAGCATCTCGGCCGGCGCGCGCCAGTCGCATCTGGCGGTGGCGGCGGCGAGCAAGCGCATTTCCGACCTCGAGACCGCGGTCGGCGCGCCGCTGTTTTTCCGCCATGCCGCCGGCGTGCAGCTGACCGAGGCCGGCCAGGCCTGCTTACACCATGCGCTGACCATCCTGCAGGACGTCGAGCGCATGGCCGGCGTGATGTCGGACTACGCCTCCGGCGTGCGCGGGCAGGTGCGGGTGTGCGCCAACACCTCGGCGATCACGCAGTTCCTGCCCGATGACCTGGCCTCGTTCATGCAGCGCCATCCGACCATCCGCATCGAGCTGGAAGAGCAGAACTCCCGCGACATCGTTGCCGCGCTGGTCGAGAACCGCGCCGACGTCGGCATTTTTGCCGACCGCACGCCCGCCGCCGGGCTGATGACGGTCGAATACCGCCAGGACGAACTGGTCATCATCACCCCGCCCAACCATCCGCTGGCCGCGCGCGGCCCGGTGCATTACGCCGACACGCTGGAATTCGATTTCGTCAGCCTCCCGCAGGAAACCTCGCTGGCGGCGCGCCTGCTGGAGGAGAGCAGCCGGCTCGACCGGCCGTTCCGGCTGCGCATCCAGGTGCGCAGCTTCGACGCCATGTGCCGCATGGTGATGGCCGGGCTGGGCGTGGGCGTGCTGCCGCGCATCGCGGCCGAGCCGCATGTCAAGTCGATGGGGCTGTCGCTGGTCACGCTGGAGGATGCCTGGGCGCGCCGCTCGCTGCTGATCGGGCTGCGCGACCCGGCCGGCCTGACGGTCTCGGCGCGGCTGCTGATCACCCACCTGTGCGGGGACCGGGCGCCGTTCTAAGGCGTCCAAGCGCAAGGCCGACGCGGCCTTTCGCGTTCCGAGAAAGCCCGCTTCTCCGATTGCCGATTCCTGGCAGGCCCCGCGCTGGGGCACACTCCGTCCGAACGCAATGTATGGCAAGCCAGTCAATGGCGCTGCCGCACTGCAACAAGACTGCCGCATCGCACGGAGACACCCATGGCGCAACAGATCCTTGAGGGCATTCGCGTCCTCGAACTCGGACAACTCATCGCCGGCCCCTTTGCCGCCAAGACCCTGGCCGACTTTGGCGCCCACATCATCAAGGTAGAGCCGCCCGGGCAGGGCGACCCGCTGCGCAAATGGCGCATGCTGCATGAGGGCACCTCGGTGTGGTGGGAGGCGCAGTCGCGCAACAAGGAATCGGTCTGCATCGACCTGCGCCAGCCGGAAGGCCAGGCGCTGGTGCGCAAGCTGGCCGCCGAGGCCGATGTGCTGATCGAGAATTTCCGCCCCGGCACCATGGAGAAGTGGGGCCTGGGCTGGGACGTGCTGCATGCCGACAACCCGCGCCTGATCATGCTGCGTGTGTCGGGCTACGGCCAGACCGGCCCGAAGAAGGACGAGCCCGGCTTTGCCGCCGTGGCCGAGGCCATGGCCGGCCTGCGCCACCTGACCGGCGAGCCAGGCCGCGCGCCGGTGCGCGCCGGCCTGTCGCTGGGCGACACCATCGCCGGCCTGCACGGCGCCATGGGCGTGCTGCTGGCGCTGTACCAGCGCGATGCGCGCGGCGGCGAAGGGCAGGTGATCGACGTGGCGCTGTACGAGTCGCTGTTCAACCTGAGCGAAAGCCTGCTGCCGGAATACTCGGCCTTCGGCGCGGTGCGCCAGCCCGCCGGCGGCGCGCTGCCGGGGATCGCGCCCTCCAATGCCTATCCGTGCGCCAGCGGCGAATACGTGCTGGTGGCGGCCAACGGCGACGCCATCTTCAAGCGCATGATGCTCGCCATCGGCCGGGCCGACCTGGCCGACGATCCCGCGCTGGAGCGCAATGACGGCCGTGTCGCGCGCGTCGACGAGATCGATGCCGCGATCGCCGCCTGGACCCGCACGCAGACGGTCGAGTCGGCGCTGGCGGTGCTGCGCGACGCGCAGGTGCCGTCGGGCCGCATCTATACCGTCAAGGACATTGCCGAAGACCCGCACTACCGCGCCCGCGGCGTGATCGAGTCGGTGACTTCGGCCGGCGGCCTGACCGTGGAGGTGCCGGGCGTGGTACCCAAGCTGTCGGCCAGCCCCGGCGCCATCCATGACCGCGCGCCGGCGCTGGGCGAGCATACCGATGCGGTGCTGAAGCAGGCCGGCTTCGACGACGCCGCCATCGCCGACCTGCGCGCGCGCAAGGTGATCGCATGAGCGCCGCCGCCAAGCCGTTGCGCGGCCCGGCCCGCGTCGAGATCAACGAAGTCGCGCCGCGCGATGGCCTGCAGATCGAGCCGGTGGTGGTGCCGACCGATGCCAAGGTAGCCTTCGTCGATGCGCTCTCGGCCTGCGGCTTCGCGCGCATCGAGGCCACCTCGTTCACCTCGGCCCGCGCGATTCCCGCGCTGGCCGATGCCGAGGCGCTGATGCACCGCATGCGGCGCCAGCCGGGGGTGCGCTACACCGCGCTGGTGCCCAACCTGCGCGGGCTCGAGCGCGCGCTGTCGTGCCGGCCCGACGAGGTCAACCTGGTGATGTCGGCCAGCGAGACCCACAATCGCGCCAACCTGCGCATGACGCGCGCGCAGTCGCGGCAGCAACTGCTGGCGATGATTGCCGAGGCGGGCACGGCCGGCGTGCCGGTCAACGTGTCGCTGTCGACGGTATTCGGCTGCCCGTTCGAGGGCGAGGTCGATGTCGCCGAGGTGATGGCGCTGGCCAGCGCCTTCGCCGACGCCGGCGCGGCCGGCATCACGCTGTGCGACACCACCGGCATGGCCTATCCGAACCAGGTCGCGGCGCTGTGCCAGGCCTTCCAGGCTGCGCTGCCCGCCACCGGCCTGACCATCCACCTGCACAACACCCGCGGCATGGGCCTGGCCAATGCCGTGGCCGCCTGGCAGACCGGCGTGACGCGCTTCGACGCGGCCGCCGGCGGCCTGGGCGGGTGTCCTTACGCGCCCGGTGCCAGCGGCAACGTCAGCACCGAAGACCTGGTCCACATGTTCGACTGCATGGGCGTGCAGACCGGGGTCGACCTGGGCGCGCTGCTCGACGTGGTCGCCGGCATGCCGGAACTGGTCGGGCGCGACCTCAAGAGCCAGCTGCTGAGCGCGGGGCCGCGCCTGCGCACGCACCAGGCGCCGGCCTGGCTGGCGGAGCATTTTGCCGGACAGGCGTAGCCCTGCAGGCGCACCACAACAACGTATCGACAAGACCAAACGGAGACCCTCATGAAGCAAGCCCATCGACACCAGCCCGCCATGCCCGCACGGCGCAAGGCCATTGTCTCGACGCTGGCGGCAATCGGCGCGGCGTGGTTCGCCCCCGCGGCACTGGCGCAGGACGGCAGCTATCCCGCCCGGCCGGTAACGCTGGTGGTATCGGCCGCGGCCGGCGGCACCACCGACCTGGCCGCGCGGATGATTGCCGAGCCGCTGTCCAAGGCGCTCGGCCAGCCGGTGGTGGTCGACAACCGTCCCGGCGGCAACGGCGGCATCGCCGCAAACCTGGTGGCGCGCGCCAAGCCCGATGGCTACACGCTGATGCTGCAGTACTCGGGCTTCCACGTGATCACCCCGCTGCTGGTGAAGAACCTGTCGTGGGACCCGGTCAAGGACTTTGCGCCGGTGGCCAATATCCTGTCGGCGCCGCAGGTGCTGGTGGTGCGCCCGAGCCTGCCGGTCAAGTCGCTGAAGGAGCTGGTGGCCTACGCCAAGGCCAATCCGGACAAGCTCAACTACGCCTCGTCGGGCAACGGCTCGCTGCAACACGTGTCGACCGAACTGCTGAACCAGATGGCCGGCACCAAGATCACGCACGTGCCCTACAAGGGCACCGGCCCGGCCATGACCGACCTGCTGGGCGGCTCGGTCGACCTGACCATCACCACGCCGCCGCCGCTGATCGCCCATATCGCCGCCGGCAAGCTGCGCCCGCTGGTGGTGACCAGCAAGACCCGCCTGCCCAGCCTGAAGGACGTGCCGTCGGCGCCCGAGGCCGGCTACCCCGACCTCGACGTGTCGTCGTGGTTTGCGATGTACGCGCCGGCGGGCACGCCCAAGCCGCTGGTCGACAAGCTGACCGGCGAGATCGAAAAGATCATGCGCACCGAGGCCTTCCGCAAGAAGGCCGAGGAACTGGGCGCCGAAGCCAAGTACATGAATCCGCAGCAGCTGGCGCAATACCAGAAGGCCGAGCTGGCGCGCTGGGCCAAGGTGATCAAGTCTGCCGACATCCACGCGGAATGATGGCAGCGCTGCGGCAAGGTGATCGAAAGGTAAGGGCGCTAAGCTGGCGTGTTTGCTAGGTATTGATACCGATGCGGTGCGCCGCACCCTCCGGTAGCATCGCAATTTGCCGCACCGCGGCGCGCCCCCTTTCACGCGCATCTGCCGCGGCGCCAGTCCACACGGGTAGGAGATCTCGCATGTATAACAACAAATTCTGGAAGCAATTCCTGATCGCGCTGGCGCTGTTCCTGGCCGGCTGGTTCACCTTCGGCCAGGCGCAGGCGCAGGGCAAGCCCGAGAAGACCAAGGTCACCATCGCGGTGGGCGGCAAGAACCTGTTCTATTACCTGCCGCTGACCATCGCCGAGCGCCTCGGCTACTTCAAGGAAGAAGGACTGGACGTCGAGATCGTCGACTTCGCCGGCGGCGCCAAGGCGCTGCAGGCGGTGGTGGGCGGCAGCGCCGACGTGGTTTCGGGCGCCTACGAGCACACCATCAACCTGCAGGCCAAGGGCCAGCGCTACCAGGAATTCGTGCTGCAGGGCCGCGCCCCGCAGATCGTGCTGGTGGTGTCGAACAAGACCATGCCCAACTTCAAGTCGATCGCCGACCTGAAGGGCAAGAAGATCGGCGTGACTGCGCCGGGCTCGTCGACCAACATGATGGCCAACTTCGTGCTGGCCAAGGCCGGCCTGAAGCCGTCGGACGTGTCGTTCATCGGCGTGGGCGCCAGCGCCGGCGCGGTGGCGGCGATGCGTTCGGGCCAGATCGATGCCATGGCCAACCTGGATCCGGTGGTGTCGATGCTGACGCAGAAGAACGAAGTGCGCATCGCCTCGGACACCCGCACGCTCAAGGACACCCAGGCGGTGTTCGGCGGCAACATGCCGTCGGGCTGCCTGTACGCGTCGCAGGCCTTCATCCAGCAGAACCCGAACACCACGCAGGCGCTCACCAACGCCATGGTGCGCGCGCTCAAGTGGCTGCAGAAGGCGGGCCCGTCCGACATCGTCAAGACCGTGCCGGAAAGCTACCTGCTGGGCGACCGCGCGCTGTACCTGGCCGCCTGGGACAAGGTCAAGGAAGCGATCTCGCCGGACGGCACCATGCCGGCCGACGGCCCGCGCACCGCGCTCAACGCGCTGGGCCAGTTCGATGCCGAGCTGAAGGGCAAGTCGATCAAGCTGGAAGAGACCTATACCAACGCGTTCGTGCAGAAGGCCAACGCCAAGTACAAGTAATTCTCCTGCCGTCGACGCCATCGGCCCGCTGCCCGCAGCGGGCCTTTGCTTTGCGGCAGCGACGGCTTATCCATCATCACTCGCCCGCGCCGCGCACTGCGCGCCACGGCGGGTACGAGACGGTTCATCATGAGCATTCCCGCACTTTCACTCGACCAGGTCACCTGCACCTTTGTCTCGCGCGATGACCGCAGCCAGCGCTATACCGCGGTCAAGGACGTCACGCTGTCGATCCAGCCCGGCGAATTCGTATCGGTGGTAGGCCCCACCGGATGCGGCAAGTCGACGCTGCTGAATGTCGGCGCCGGCCTGCTGGAGCCTTCCAGCGGCGAGGTGCGCGTGTTCGGCGAGCCGCTGCGCGGCATCAACCGGCGCGCCGGCTACATGTTCCAGACCGAGGCGCTGATGCCGTGGCGCAGCGCGCTCGACAACGTCGTCGCCGGTCTGGAATTCCGTGGCACCGCGCGCGCCGAGGCGGTGCAGCAGGGCGAGGAATGGCTGCGCCGCGTCGGCCTGGGCGGGTTCGGCGACCGCTACCCGCACCAGCTTTCGGGCGGCATGCGCAAGCGCGTGGCGCTGGCGCAGACGCTGGTGCTGGACCCGGACATCATCCTGATGGACGAGCCGTTCTCCGCGCTCGATATCCAGACCCGCCAGCTGATGGAGAACGAAGTGCTGGAGCTGTGGGCCGCCAAGCGCAAGGCGGTGCTCTTCATCACCCATGACCTGGACGAGGCCATCGCCATGAGCGACCGCGTGGTGGTGCTGTCTGCCGGTCCCGGCACGCATCCGATCGGCGAGTTCGCGATCGACCTGCCGCGCCCGCGCGACGTGGCCGAGATCCGCAACCATCCGCGCTTTGTCGAGCTGCACGCCGCGATCTGGGACGTGCTGCGCGAGGAAGTGCTCAAGGGCTACGCCCAGCAGCGCAAGGTCGCCTGAACCGTTTCGACCTGCGTCCCATTCAAAACAAGAACCGAATCCCGATGGCATTCCGTACTGATTCCAAGGGCATGCTGCGCGTGTGGCAGCTGCTCGTGCTGGTGGTGATCCTCGGCGTGTGGCACGTGGCCACGCGCTCGCAGCAGGTCGCCTTTTTCTTCGGCGAGCCGCTGATGGTGGCGCAACGCATCTGGAACTGGTTTATCGTCGAGCGCGATATCTACCTGCACCTGGGCGTGACCCTGATCGAGACCGTGCTGGCGTTCGGCATCGGCACGGTGGCGGGGCTGGGCGTCGGCCTGTGGCTGGCGCTGAGCCCGCTGACCTCGGCCATCCTCGATCCCTACGTCAAGGCCATGAACTCGATGCCGCGCGTGATCCTGGCGCCGATCTTCGCGGTCTGGTTCGGCCTGGGCATCTGGTCCAAGGTGGCGCTGGCGGTGACGCTGGTGTTCTTCATCGTCTTCTTCAACGTCTACCAGGGCGTCAAGGAAGTGAGCCCGGTGGTGCTGGCCAATGCGCGCATGCTGGGCGCCAGCCAGAAGCAGCTGCTGCGCCATGTCTACCTGCCGAGCGCGACCAGCTGGGTGTTCTCGTCGCTGCATACCTCGGTGGGCCTGGCCTTCGTCGGCGCGGTGGTGGGCGAGTACCTGGGCTCGGCGCGCGGCGTGGGTTACCTGATCTTGCAGGCCGAGGGTACGTTCGATATCAACACCGTATTCGCCGGCATCGTGGTGCTGACCGCGTTTGCGCTGGTGCTGGACTGGATGGTCGGCATCGGCGAGAAGCGGCTGATGAAGAGGCAGCCGCAGAGCGGGGAGACGGAGAAGCTGTGAAGTAGGCGTTGCCGCGGGGTTTGCTCCACTCTCCCGCACGCGGGAGAGGGAGTACCCAAGTGGCCAATGGGATGTCCTGGTCCCGTCGCGTCAGCCGACGCGTCGAGGCTCGGCCGTCAAGGCACGATCACGATCTTGCCCGTGACCTTGCGCGCCTCCATGTCCTTGAGCGCCTGCGCAGCCTGCTCCAGCGGGTAGCGCGCCGAGATATGCGGGCGGATCTTGCCTTCCTTCATCCAGCCCAGCATCTGCGCCATGTTGGCCTGGTTGGCCTTGGGCTCGCGCCGCACGAAATCGCCCCAGAACACGCCCACCAGCGACGCCCCCTTGAGCAGCGCCAGGTTCAGCGGCAGCCTGGGGATCTCGCCGTTGGCGAAGCCCACCACCAGATAGCGGCCGCGCCAGCCGATCGAGCGGAACGCCGGCTCGGCATAGATGCCGCCGACCGGGTCGTAGATCACGTCCGGTCCCTTGCCGTCGGTCAGCGCCTTGATGCGCTCGCGCAGGTCTTCGGTGCTGTAGTTGATGAAGGCGTCAGCGCCATGCTGCTTGCAAACTTCGAGCTTTTCGTCGGTCGACGCCGCCGCGATCACGCGCGCGCCGATGGCCTTGCCGATCTCGATCGCCGCCAGGCCTACGCCGCCGGCCGCGCCCAGCACTAGCATGGTCTGGCCCGCCTTCAGTTCGCCGCGGTCGATCACCGCATGGTGCGAAGTGCCGTAGGTCAGCGTGAAGGCCGCCGCGGTCTCGAAGTCGATGCCGGGCGGCATCGGCACCACCGACGCCGCCGGCGCCCTGGCCTGGCTGGCAAAAGCGCCATTGCCCAGGTAGGCGATGACCTGGTCGCCGGGCTTGACGTGGGTGACGCCTTCGCCCACCGCGTTGACCACGCCGGCGAGTTCCGAACCCGGGGTGAACGGCAGCTCGGGCTTGGCCTGGTACTTGTTCTGGATGATCAGCACATCCGGGAAGTTGACCGCGGCCGCCTTGACGTCGATGACCACTTCGCCCTTGCCGGGCACCAGGTCGGGCAGGGTTTCGAGGGTCAGCGAATCGGGCGGACCCCAGGCTTTGCACAGTACGGCTTTCATCTTGTCTCCGGTGGTGTGGTTGGCATGCCGCGCCAGTCAAGTTTACGCGGGCCGGCGGGGCAAGTGTAGCTCAGCAATAGCACGGTCGTTCTGTTTCATGCGGAAGCCGTGGAGGCGGTCATTTGCGGCCTGCATACAGAGCCGTGCCGCCGCCGCGGATGGCCAGATGGGGCGGCGCGCGGGCCGCTTGCGCGCCTGCGCTCAGGTACAATCGCGGCATGCATATCCTTCTCGCCAACGACGACGGTTATCTCGCGCCGGGACTGGCCGTTTTGCATGCTGCGCTCGCGCCGCTGGGCCGGATTACGGTCATCGCGCCGGAGCAGAACCATAGCGGCGCTTCCAATTCCCTGACCCTGCAGCGTCCGCTGTCGATCTACGAGGCGCGCGAAGGCGTGCAAAAAGGTTTTCGCTTCGTCAACGGCACGCCCACCGACTGCGTGCATATCGCGCTGACCGGGCTGCTCGACGAAAAACCCGACCTGGTGGTGTCCGGCATCAACCAGGGCCAGAACATGGGCGAGGACGTGCTCTACTCCGGCACCGTCGCCGCCGCGATCGAGGGCTACCTGCTGGGGATTCCCTCAGTGGCCTTCTCGCAGGTGGACAAGGGCTGGGAACACCTCGATGCCGCCGCGCGTGTCGCGCGCACCGTGGTGGAGCGCATCATCGGCACGCCGCCGGCCGAGCCGTTCCTGCTCAACGTCAATATCCCGAACCTGCCGTTCGAACATATCCAGGGCTATCGCGCCACGCGCCTGGGCAAGCGCCATCCGTCGCAGCCGGTGATCACGCAGGTCAACCCGCGCGGCGACACCAATTACTGGATCGGCCCGGCCGGCGACGCGCGCGATGCCAGCGAGGGCACCGATTTCCACGCGACCGCGCAGGGCTATGTCTCGCTCACGCCGTTGCAGCTGGACCTGACCCATCGCGGGCAGCTCGACGCGCTCGACCAGTGGCTGAAGTAGGGCCGCCGGTCCCGAGCCGCCCGAGCCGCAGAATCGTCGCGCCGCGCCCCCGATGAGTTCCACGCCCCCTCGCAACAAGTTCCCGCTGCCGCTGGATGCAGTGGTCGAGCGCAAGCCCGCGCCAGCGCGCACCGCTGGCCTCCCCGCGGTGGGCGCGCCGCGCCCGGCCGCGCCC
>JABFVP010000674.1 GCA_013362725.1 Cupriavidus sp. | reverse complement strand
GCCGCGGCCACCAGGTGACCGCCATCGCGCGCCAGGCCAGCCGATTGCCGGGGCGCGCGGGCGTGACCAGCAAGGATGTGGATGCGACCGACAGCGCGGCACTGGGCGCCGCCCTCGCCGGCCATGATGCCGTCATCAGCACCGCACGTTTCGCGCAGTTGAACGCGCAGCAGGTGACCACGGCGGTGCGCCAGGCGGGCGTGCCGCGACTGCTTGTGGTGGGCGGTGCCGGTAGCCTCCATGTCGCGCCGGGCGTGCAGCTGGTCGACACCCCGAATTTTCCCGATGCCTACAAGGCCGAGGCGCTGGCCGGCCGCGACTTCCTGGACGCGCTGCGCGGCGAGCAGCAGATCGACTGGACCTTCCTGTCGCCGTCCGCGCTGTTCGAGCCGGGCGAGCGCACCGGCCGTTTCCGCCTTGGCAAGGACGACCTGCTGAGCGACGCAGCAGGCAAGAGCTGGATCTCGATGGAAGACTATGCCATCGCGATGCTCGATGAAATCGAGACGCCGGCGCATTCGCGCCAGCGCTTCACGGTAGGCTACTGAGCCGGAAGCGGCGCGCTCAGTCGCGGGCGTTATCGTCCAGCAGGCTGGCGCGCTTGCCGCGCTTGAGCCAGGCGGCCAGGTTGTGCGGGCGCAGCGTGTCGTACTCTTCGAACGGCTGGTGGATCCAGGGGTTCGACTCGAGGAAGGTGACGTGGTAGTCCGGTTCCACCTTCGAGCAGGCCTTGTACCACAGCACCGCCGAGCGCACCTCGGTCACCGCCGGATAGCGTTCCTTGAGGTGGCGGCCCACGCGCTCGAGCGTGATGCCCGAGTCTACCAGGTCGTCGACCAGCAGGATCTTGCCGCTCAGCTCGCCGCGCGTCATGGTGATGTACTGCGCGATGTCGAGATCGCCCTGCTGCGTGCCGGCGGCCTCGCGGTAGCTGCTGGTCGCCAGGATCGCCAGCGGCACGTCGAAGATGCGCGACATCTGGTCGCCCACGCGCAGCCCGCCGCGCGCGAGGCAAAGGATCTTGTCGAACTTCCAGCCCGATTCATGCACGTTCAGCGACAGGCGTGCGATCAGGCGATGGTATTCGTCCCAGGAGACCCACAGGTTCTCGTCATCGTTGGTAGGCAGGTTCATCGTTTTACTCGTGATATCGTGCGGCCGGCTGACCGATATGGCTCGGCCCGCTTGCGCGGGCCGATTTATTTTCCGGCGGGCCGCTGCGCTCGTGGCGCGGCGGTCCTGCCGGTACTGCGCGGGCGCTCAGGCCTTGTACGGATGGCGCAGCAGGATGGTCTCGTCGCGGTCGGGGCCGGTCGAGATCATGTCGATCGGAATGCCGACCACTTCCTCCACGCGCTTCAGGTAGACCCGCGCCTGCTCGGGCAGTGCGTCCCACGTCTTCACGCCGAAGGTGGACTCGTTCCAGCCCGGGAATTCTTCATAGACCGGCTCGCAGCGTGCCACGGCATCCGAGCCGCGCGGCAGGATGTCGACGGTCTTGCCATCGAGCGTGTAGCCCACACACAGCTTGATGCTTTCGAGGCCGTCGAGCACATCCAGCTTGGTCATGCACAGGCCCGACACGCCGTTGATCTGCACCGAGCGCTTGAGCGCGGCCGCATCGAGCCAGCCGGTCCGGCGCGGACGGCCGGTGACCGAGCCGAATTCCTTGCCGACATTGGCCAGACGCACGCCTACCGGATCCTGGCGCGAGGGGTTGTCGTTGTCGTACAGCTCGCTCGGGAACGGGCCGGCACCGACGCGGGTGCAGTATGCCTTGGTGATGCCAAGGATGTAGTTCAGGCGGCCCGGGCCCACGCCTGCGCCGGCTGCGGCGGCACCAGCCACGCAGTTGCTCGAGGTAACGAACGGATAGGTGCCGTGGTCGACGTCGAGCAGCGTGCCTTGCGCGCCTTCGAACATCAGGTTGCCGCCGGCGGCGTTGACCGCGTACAGCTCGGCCGATACGTCGGCGACCATCGGTGCCAGGCGCGGCGCGTAGGCCAGCGCCTCGTCCAGGGTCTGCTGGAAGTCCACCGCTTCGGCGCCCAGGTACTGGGTCAGCATGAAGTTGTGGAAGTCCAGGTTCTCGCGCAGGCGTTCGGCGAACTGCTGCGGGTCGAACAGGTCCTGCACGCGCAGCGCGCGGCGTGCCACCTTGTCTTCATAGGCCGGGCCGATGCCGCGGCCGGTGGTGCCGATCTTGGCGGCGCCGCGGCGCGCTTCGCGCGCCTTGTCGATGGCGACGTGGTACGGCAGGATCAGCGTGGCCGCCTCGGAAATGCGCAGGCGGCTCTGCACCTGCAGGCCGGCACCTTCGAGTTCTTCGATTTCACGGAACAAAGCTTCGGGCGACAGCACCACACCATTGCCGATGTAGCAGACCGTGCCGGCGCGCATGATGCCCGAGGGGATCAGCCGGAGAATGGTCTTCTTGCCGCCGATGATCAGCGTGTGGCCAGCATTGTGGCCACCCTGGAACCGCACCACGCCCTTTGCATGGTCGGTAAGCCAATCGACGATTTTTCCTTTGCCTTCGTCACCCCACTGGGTGCCGATCACGACGACATTGCGTCCCTGGCCTACTGCGGATGCGGACATATTGCTTTGGTCAATAGGTTAAAAACGTATTCTACTCTTGTTGCCGGGCGATTCCGGGTTTTTGGACCGCCGCGGCGTCGATGCGTCAGCGCGGCACCACGGCCCAACCGGCATCCTTGCGCACCAGTTGCCGGTCGCAGTTGAATTCATCGAGCTCATGGGTGTGGCCGGGCAAAGACTGGATCACGATCTCGCCCGCGGCGCGCAGCGCGGTAATCGCGGCACGAAGTGCCGGGTCCGCATCCCAGGGCGCAAAAATCGCCAGTGCACGTACCTCCACCGGTGACAGCGCCGCCACTTCACGCAGGTCCAGCGAAAA
>JABFVP010000691.1 GCA_013362725.1 Cupriavidus sp. | reverse complement strand
GCCGCCGCGTGGAAATCGCGCGCGCGCTGGCGTCGTCGCCGCGCTTCATCCTGCTGGACGAACCCTTCGCCGGCGTGGACCCGATCGCCGTGGGCGAGATCCAGCGCATCGTCAGCTTCCTCAAGGCGCGCAATATCGGCGTGCTGATTACCGACCACAACGTGCGCGAGACGCTCGGCATCTGCGACCACGCCTACATCATCAGCGAAGGCACGGTGCTGGCCGCGGGCCAGCCCGAAGACATCATCGCCAATGACGCCGTGCGGCGCGTCTACCTGGGCGAGAACTTCCGCATGTGACAAGACGGCTGCCCGGCGCGGGCAGCCCCGGCCGCGCGGCGGGGAGAGCCAGCGGCGATCACGGCGCACAAGCGATAGCAATTTCCGTTCCAACATCGGAAAGATGCGCATAAAATAGGTCGCATGAAACCGTCGCTACAGCTCCGCCTCTCCCAGCACCTGGCACTGACTCCGCAGCTGCAACAGTCGATCCGGCTGCTGCAGCTTTCCACGCTGGAACTGCAGCAGGAAGTCGAACAGGCGCTGACGGAAAACCCGCTGCTCGAGCGGGAGAACGACTGGATCGAAAGCCCGCTGCGCGTGGCCGCCGATGGCTCGGTCAACCTCCAGAGCGCGCCGGCGCCCGCCCCCGCCGAGCCCCAGGGCAATGGCGACGCGCGCGCCGAAGGCGCCGGCGATGACAGCTACGGCGACAACAGCAGCGGCGACGACTACGGCAACAGCGACTGGAGCCTGGACGACTTCGCCCGCCGCCCGCAAGGCGACGAGGACGAAAAGACGCCGATGCAGCTGCGCGACGCCGAGCCCACGCTGCGCGAATACCTGATGGAGCAGCTGACGCCGCTGAAGATCTCGGCGCGCGACAAGGGGCTCGCCATCTTCCTGATCGAATCGCTCGACGACGATGGCTACCTGAGCGCCTCGCTCGAAGAGATCTGCGCGGAACTGCCCGAAGAACTCGAGTTCGACCCCGACGAAGTCCACGCCATCCTGACGCTGCTGCAGAGCTTCGACCCGGCCGGCGTGGGCGCGCGCAATGCCGCCGAATGCCTGGCGCTGCAATTGCGCCGACTGACCCACCCGCAGCGCGAACTGGCGCTGACCATCGTCACCCATCATCTGGAACTGCTTGCGGTACGCGACTACACGCGGCTGAAGAAAGCCCTGCAGGTCGATGAAGTCGCGCTGAAGGCCGCGCATGATCTGATCCGCTCGCTGGCACCCTACCCGGGCCACGCGTACAGCCGCCCCGAGGCCGATTTCGTCGTGCCCGATGTGTTCGTGCGCAAGAGCGGCAGCGGCTGGACCGCGCAGCTCAATCCGGATGTGATGCCGCGGCTGCGCATCAACGATATGTACGCACAGATCCTGCGCGGCGCCAAAGGCGAGACCGGTACCGCCGGGCTGCAGCAGAAACTGCAGGAAGCGCGCTGGCTGATCAAGAACATCCAGCAAAGGTTCGACACCATCCTGCGTGTCTCGCAGGCCATTGTCGAGCGTCAAAAGAACTTTTTCACCCATGGTGAAATCGCCATGCGCCCCTTGGTTTTGCGGGAGATTGCCGATACACTGGGTTTACACGAGTCAACCATCTCCCGGGTGACGACCAATAAATACATGGCTACGCCGATGGGTACTTTCGAACTGAAGTACTTCTTCGGCAGCCACGTGTCCACCGAAACCGGTGGCGCGGCTTCATCAACGGCCATCCGCGCCTTGATCAAGCAACTGATAGGAGCCGAAGACCCGAGGAATCCCCTTTCCGACAGTCGCATCGCCGAACTGCTGGGCGAACAGGGCTTCGTTGTCGCACGCCGCACCGTCGCCAAGTATCGTGAAGCCTTGAAAATCCCCGCAGTCAATCTCCGCAAGTCTTTGTAGCCGAGCCCACCGCCTGCCTGGTGAGGCTCTTTCAGAAGGAGAAGCGCTATGAACTTCAAGATCAGTGGACACCACCTGGACATCACGCCCCCTCTGCGTGAGTACGTGGAAACGAAGCTGGAGCGAATCGTCAGGCATTTCGATCAAGTCATTGGCGTTAGCGTGCTGCTCTCTGTCGACAATCACAAGGAAAAGGACCGGCGTCAGTACGCGGAAATCAATCTGCATCTCAAGGGCAAGGACATCTTTGTCGAGGCACATCACGAAGACCTGTATGCGGCCATCGACGCACTCGTCGACAAGCTCGACCGGCAAGTGATTCGCTACAAGGATCGCGTGCAAGGCCACGACCGCGAAGCGGTCAAGTACCAGATGGCCGCAGCGCAAATGCAGCAATAAACCCGTGCCCGGCAGCCCCCGCAGAGGGCTGCTGAACCCAGGATTCCACAGGCAAGCCGCGCCGCGAAGCGCGGCTTTTTTGCGCACTGGCGCCGTGCCGGCTGTGGCAGCGAAGCAAACCTTGCCACGCATGGGAGTCCGAAGTGTTCGCAAGCGCAGCGCCAAGGTGTATGCTGCGCCATACAAAGAGAGAGAAATCGTGGCGGCGCCTGCTTGCGCTGCACCGCACAATGCAAGGGTAGCCGCTGCTCTATAATGGGCCGGACGTCTCCCCCGCGCCGGCAGCGGTCAGGGGGCGAGCCGCTGCCCGGCGGAACGATCCGCCCGCTAACTGAAATCCTGCGCATCGCCCATGAATCGTTTGGCCAAATTGCTGCCACCCGGCAACATCACCCTCGACGTCAGTGTCACCAGCAAGAAACGTGTGTTCGAGCAGGCCGGGCTCCTCTTCGAGAACAACCATGGCGTGGCGCGCGCCATCGTCACCGACAACCTGTTCGCGCGCGAGTCGCTGGGCTCGACCGGACTGGGCGCCGGCGTGGCGATCCCGCACGGGCGCATCAAGGGCCTGAAGCAGCCGCTGGCCGCGTTCATGCGACTGGCCGAGCCGATTCCATTCGAATCGCCGGACGGCAAGCCGGTCTCGCTGCTGATCTTCCTGCTGGTGCCGGAACAGGCCACGCAGCAGCACCTGGAAATTTTGTCCGAGATCGCGCAACTGCTGTCGGATCGCGACATGCGCGAGGGCCTGGCGACCCTGCCGACGCCGGATGCCGTGCACGACCTGCTGATCGCATGGCATCCCTGATCCACTGATTCCCCTTTAGCGGGCCGGCACCAGACCGGGCAGGCGCAACGCGCTTCGAACACCGCCTTACCAGCCATACCGCATGGAACTCACCGGCGTCACCTCCCAGTCCATCTTCGACGACAACGCAGCCGACCTCAAACTCTCGTGGGTCGCTGGCCTGGAGGGCGCGGACCGCGCCTTTGACGTGGAATTCGCCCGCGAAGCCACCTCCGCCGCAGACCTGGTGGGCCACCTCAACCTGATCCACCCGAACCGCATCCAGGTCCTCGGCAAGCCCGAAATCACGTACTACCAGCGGCTCGACGACGAGACCCGCAAGCGTCAGATGGGCGAGCTGATCCTGCTGGAGCCGCCGTTCCTGGTGATCGCCGACGGCATGGAGCCGCCGCCGGACCTGGAACTGCGCTGCACGCGCTCGTCGACGCCGCTGTTCACCACGCCGGTGTCGTCAGCCGCGGTGATCGACCACCTGCGCCTGTACCTGTCGCGCATCTCGGCGCCGCGCGTGACCATGCACGGCGTGTTCCTCGACATCCTCGGCATGGGCGTGCTGATCATGGGCGAATCGGGCCTGGGCAAGAGCGAACTGGGCGTGGAACTGATCTCGCGCGGCCACGGGCTGGTGGCCGACGACGCCGTCGACTTCGTCCGGCTGGGGCCGGATTTCATCGAGGGCCGCTGCCCGCCGCTGCTGCAGAACCTGCTCGAAGTGCGCGGCCTGGGGCTGCTCGACATCAAGACCATCTTCGGCGAGACCGCGGTGCGGCGGAAGATGAAGATCAAGCTGGTGGTGCAGCTGGTGCGGCGCAACGACGGCGAATTCGAGCGCCTGCCGCTCGATTCGCAGTACCTGGACGTGCTCGGCCTTCCCATCCACATGGTCAAGATCCAGGTGGCGGCCGGCCGCAACCTTGCCGTGCTGGTCGAAGCCGCCGTGCGCAACACCATCCTGCGCCTGCGCGGCATCGACACGCTGCGCGATTTCATGGACCGCCAGCGCGCCGCGATGCAGGCGGATGCGGTCTCGCGCGGGCAGGGCCGGCTGCTGTAAGCGCGCGTCAGCCGCGGTTTTCAATTGCTTACAACGGCGTCGCAAGCGCACGTCAACGTTTCTCAGGCATGCTTCGTTTTGTGCGGTAATGGGCATCACGCCCGTTACGGAAGCCGCAACGCCGACCCCGGCGCGCGGCGACAAGGTTGTCCACCCCCGAGGAGAGCAAGCATGAAGACCCTGATTGCAGTGTGCGCGCTGGTTACCCCCCTGTTTGCGGCCAGCGCCTTCGCGCAGACCGCCACGCCGGCCAGCCCTGCTACGCCGGCGAAGCCGTCGGCCACGGCTCCGGCCACGCCTGCCGTGCCGGCCACGCCTGCTACCCCGGCCAATCCGGACAAGCCCGCGGCCAACAGCCAGAAGGACAAGATGAAGTCCTGCAACGCGCAGGCCTCCGGCAAGAAGGGCGACGAACGCAAGGCGTTCATGAAGGAATGCCTGTCGAAGTCCCACGCGCCCAAGACCCAGCAGGACAAGATGGCGGCCTGCAGCAAGTCAGGCAAGGGCAAGAAAGGCGACGAATACAAGGCCTACATGAAGGAATGCCTGTCGAAGGCAGCCTGAGCGCCACTGCCGGCGCAACCGATGGCGGACCAGATGGCGGACCGGGAGGTTCGCCATTTTTTCTGCAGTCAAACAGCTGTCATGACGCAGCCGGCACCTGATGCTATGCTTCAGTTGCTATGCGCATCATCCTCATCACCGGCATATCCGGTTCCGGCAAGTCCGTCGCACTGAACGTCCTCGAAGATGCAGGCTATTACTGCGTGGACAACCTGCCGGCGCAGTTCATCCCTGAACTGACCCGCTACCTCGACGGCCAGGGCTACACGCACCTGGGCGTGGCCACCGACATCCGCAGCCGCGAATCGCTCGACCAGCTGCCCGACACCGTGCGCGCGCTGGCCGCCGAGCACCAGGTCGAGGTGATTTTCCTGACCGCCAGCACCGATGCCCTGGTGCAGCGCTACTCCGAGACGCGGCGCCGCCATCCGCTGTCGGCCCGCACCGACGGCGCAGCCGGTGGCGGTGGCGCCTTCAACGACACGGCGCTGATGGAAGCGATCGAGATGGAGCGCGCGCTGCTGAGCCCGTTAGCCGAGGCCGCGCACCGGATCGACACCAGCAATGTGCGCACCAATACGCTGCGCAGCTGGATCAAGGAACTGATCCGCGACGACAGCCAGCGCCTGACGCTGCTGTTCGAGTCGTTCGGCTTCAAGCATGGCGTGCCCAGCGACGCCGACATGGTGTTCGACGTGCGCTCGCTGCCCAATCCGTACTACGACCTGGCGCTGCGGCCGCTGACTGGTCGCGACACGCCGGTGATCGACTTCCTGCAGGCCCAGCCGATGGTGTTGGCGATGGCCGAGGATATCCGCGCCTATGTGGAAAAGTGGCTGCCAAGCTTCATTGCCGACAACCGCAGCTACCTGACCGTGGCGATCGGCTGCACCGGCGGCCAGCATCGCTCGGTCTATATTGCCGAAAGGCTCGCCAACTATTTCCGGGCACATGGTAATGTGCTGGTCAGACACCGAGAGCTCGCACCGGCGGGCTGACGCACGCGGCATGGCACCCAGGGCGGCACGGGGCCAGTGAGCGCGGCGTCGGCCTGGCGGCCCAATGCTGCGCGACCCCAAGCCTGCACCGCATGTCCTCGACCGACCTCTACCGTCCCGCAGGGTCCGAAGACCCGGCACCGACGCTCGAAAACCTGCCGCTGTTCCCCCTGCACACGGTGCTTTTTCCCGGTGGACGGCTGCCGTTGCGCGTGTTCGAGGCGCGCTATGTCGACATGGTGCGCAACTGCCTGCGCGACAGCGCGCCATTCGGCGTCTGCCTGATCGCCAGCGGCGAGGAAGTGGCCCGGCCCAACCAGCCCACCGTGCCCGAGCTGGTCGGCTGCCTCGCGGAAATCGTCGACTGCAACATGGAGCAGCTCGGCGTGCTGCTGATCCGCGCGCGTGGCCGCGATCGCTTCCATATCATCAGCCACGAAACCCGCGACGACGGCCTGCTGGTGGCGCGCGCCGAGCTGCTTCCCCCCGACATCATCGACTGCAAGCTCGAACTGCTGGGCGAATGCCTGGATGCGCTGCGCCGCATCGTCACGCGGCTGCACGCCGAGCAGCCCGACCGCATGCCCTTTGACGAGCCCTACCTGTGGGACGACCCGAGCTGGGTCGCCAACCGGCTGTGCGAACTGCTGCCGGTGCCGCTGAAGGCCAAGCAGATGCTGATGGCCTTGCCCGACGCGGGCATGCGCATCGAGATCGTGCACCGCTACATGCGGCAGAACCACATGCTCTAAGGGCGCCCGCCCCGCCGCCCTGCCAAGCTTCAGAACAAAGCCACGCGCGCCTGGTCCTCCAGCAAGCGGCGCACCGGCGCGGGCGTGCCCAGCGCATCGAGATCGTCTAGCGACAGCCAGCGCTGCCCGGCCGGCGTCGCGCTGTCCTGCCGCAGTTCTTTCCCCTCCGCGTTGAGGTCAACCCGGATGGCGCGGATCAGCAGGCGGAAATGCGTGAACACATGGGTCAGCTCGCCCGCCAGCACGGCACGTGCGGGGGTGCCGAAAGCGCGCGCATAGTCGAGCGCGCGGGCCTCGGCGTCTTCCGCGTCGAAGGGCACGGTGTCGACCGGCATCTCCGGCAGGCTCCACAGGCCGCCCCAGATGCCGCTGTCCGGACGCAGGCGCAGCAGCACTTCACGCTCGCGCCGCAGCAGCAGCATCACCGTGCTGCGCTCGGGGATCGCCGCGCGCGGCTTGGGCGCGGGCAGCACGCCGGTCAGGCCGTCGCGGCGCGCGACGCAATCGGCGGACAGCGGGCACGCCGAGGCATCGGCCAGACAGGCCGGCTTGCCGCGCGAGCACACCGTCGCGCCGAGGTCCATCAGCCCCTGCGTATAGGCAACCATGTCGTCGGCCTGCTGCGGGCCGGGCGCAGGCAAGGCCAGTTCCGCCAGTTGCCACATGCGCGCCTCCACGGCGCGCTCGCCCGGATGGCCATGGATGCCGAAGCAGCGCGCGAACACGCGCTTGACGTTGCCGTCCAGGATCGGCGAACGCACCCCGGCGCTGAACGCGGCAATGGCCGCCGCGGTGGAGCGGCCGATGCCCGGCAACGCGACCAGCACCGCGGGGTCGGTGGGGAAGCGCCCGCCATGCTCGCTGACCACTTGCATGGCACAGCGGTGCAGGTTGCGCGCGCGCGAGTAATAGCCCAGGCCGGCCCACAGCGCCATCACCTGGTCCGCAGGCGCGGCCGCCAGGTCCTGCACCGTGGGCAACTGCGCCACGAAGCGCTGGAAATAGTCGATCACCGCGCTGACCTGGGTCTGCTGCAGCATGATCTCGGACAGCCAGATGCGGTACGGGTCGCGGGTGTTCTGCCACGGCAGGTCGTGCCGGCCGTGCCGGCGCTGCCAGTCGACCACGCGCGCGCCGAAGTCGGGCGGCACACAGAAGTCGTCGGGCAAGGCGGAAGCGGTGCGGGGGGCTGGTTTGCGGGGCATCGGTGTGGCAACGGCGTGGCGCGCGGATACGGCGTGTCGGCGCGCCAAAGAAAAAGGCGCCGCAAGGCGCGGCGCCACATGATATACCGGTCGGCAAGAGCGGCCCGGCTACGCTACCGCAAGGCTGGCACTGTCCGCATCCGCCGCCGGCCGCATCAGCCGCTGGGCAAAGCCTTCGATCCGTCCGCTGCGCTCGTCCAGCCCGTTCAGCACTTCCTCCAGCTGCGCGATGCGGCTTTCCAGCGTGTCGGTGGCCTCATGGATGCGCTCGATCGAATCGACACGCCGGCGCAGCTGCTTCTGGTGTTCGCGCACCTGCGCTTCCAGCGGCGTCATCACCGACTTGAGCCAGACCTCGATGTCGCGGTTGAGGCCGCGGAAATTGTCCAGCACGCGGCTGGCCATGGTGTTGAACGCGCTTTGCACCAGCTGCGGGCGCGAGCGCGTCAGCATGCTGACCGTGCCGAAATGCGCCTGCACCAGCCGCAGCGTCTCCTGCAGCTCGGCCAGGTAGCGTTCGGCGGTGAACTGCATCGGCGCGGGTAGCGTGAAGCCATGTTCGGCATTGAAGCGCCGGTACATGCTTTCGATCAACTGGTGCAGCTGGCCGATCTTGTTGTCGGCATCGCTGACCAGCCCGCTCAGCTGCCCGAACAATGCGTCCATGTCCTCGCGCAGGCCGCGTGAAAAGAAACGCTCCTTCATCTGCTCGCGCGCGCTGCGCATGGTGCGGCGCACGTCGCGCAATTGCAGGCTCTTGATGATGTCGGCGCTGTGCCGGCCGAAGACCAGGCGCAGCGCCTGGAACTTGCCGATGCTCTGCTCGAACTCGTCCTTCTCGCCCTGCACCCGCATCAGCATGTGCTTGACCATCGCATGGTTCTTGCCACGCAGCCCGCGCAGCTCGAACAGCTGCTCGACGATATCGCGGCGGCGGCTTTGCAGCAGCTGCTGCGCGGCGCGCGCCATGTCCTGCACCAGCCGGTGGACCTGATCCGAGACGATCTCGCGCCGGCGCGGAATCAGCTGGTCCGACAGCACGTGCTCGAACTCCGGCAGGCCGCTGCGCGCGAGCAGGGTGTCGTCATGCGTGACCTTGGCTACCAGCCCCTTCTGCGCCGACACCGGATACACGCGCGACTGCTCGATGCCAAGCACCTGCGCGGTGGTCGACACCTGCCGCGCGATTTCCTGCGCGATCTCGCCGGGCTGGCGCAGCGGATCCCACAGTCCGTCGATCTTGTTGAGCACCGCCAGGCAGCCGCGCCGGTGCCCGGCGCCGACATGGCTGCGCCACAGCTCGAGGTCGCTCTTGGTCACGCCGGCGTCGGCGGCCAGTACGAACACCACCACGTGCGCATCCGGGATCAGCCGCAGCGTCAGCTCGGGCTCGGTGCCGATCGCGTTCAGGCCCGGCGTGTCGAGGATCACCAGCCCCTGGCGCAGCAGCGGATGCGGGAAATTGATGACAGCGTGGCGCCAGCGCGAGATCTCGACCATGCCCTCGGCATCGACCGCATAGGCGGCATCGGGGTCGTTTTCGTGGTACAGGCCCAGTGCCTCGGCCTGTTCGGGCGGCACGCGCATGGTCTGCACCACGTGCTGGAACGCCTCGAGCATGCCCTCCGGCGACGACGGGTCCAGCGGCACGGAATGCCAGTGCGATGCCGAGGTGCCGGCCTCGATGAAGTCGGCGGTGGAGGCGTCCTGCAGGCGCGTCTCGATCGGCAGCAGGCGGATGCTGGGCGGCTCGGCCTCGTCGTAGCGCAGCTCGGTCGGGCACATGGTGGTGCGCCCCGCCGACGACGGCAGGATGCGGCGCCCGTAGTCGGCAAAGAAGATGGCGTTGATCAGTTCGCTCTTGCCGCGCGAGAACTCGGCGATGAAGGCGACCTTGAGGCGGTCGCTGCGCAGCACGCTTTGGATGCGCTGCACGCGATCGTCGGCCTGCGCGTCGTACAGGTCGTGCTGCTGCAGCCAGGACTGGAATTCGGCCAGTGACTGGAGGACCCCGGTTCTCCAGGCGCCGTATTGTTCGAATTGGTGGGCGAGCGTTGTCATGGAGCTGTTGGGCTGACTCGGTTTTACCTCGGGGCAACCTGTGCGGCATGCCCGTGTTCACGCAATGCCGGTCCGCATCCTCTGCCTGCATGGCTCGCGGCCGCATTTTGTAACTTTTTATGACTGCGCACACGATACAGGTTTCCACGCCGCTTTTGTGGAATTCGCGTCCCTTGGATGGCAGTGACCCCGCCAGTGTTGCGCCGACCCATCGACCCGCGGCAGCGGGCGGTCCCTGAAGCACTCCGCCGGCTGGTCAGTGCTGGCAGTTGGTGCAATAGAAGGTGGAACGCTGGCCCTGCACGATCTGGCGCACCGGCTTGGCGCACACCTTGCACGGCAGGCCGGCGCGGTCGTAGACAAAGCAATCGAGCTGGAAGTAGCCGCTGGCACCGTCGCTGCCGACGAAGTCGCGCAGCGTGCTGCCGCCGCGCTCGATCGCCTGCGCCAGGGTATCCCGCACTGCCTGCGCCAGCCGGTCGCAACGTGCGCGGCTCAGGCGCCCGGCCGGAGTGGTTGGGCGGATGCCGGCACGGAACAGGCTTTCGGACGCGTAGATATTGCCCACGCCGACCACGATCGCGCCGGACAGCAGCACGGTCTTGATCGCGGCACTGCGGCCGCGCGTATGGCGGTGCAGCCAGGCGCCGTCGAAGGCGGGATCGAATGGCTCGATGCCGAGGGTGCTCAGCAACGGATGGGAGGGCAGTTCCGCCTCCGGCAGCGTGGTCCAAAGGATGGCGCCGAAGCGGCGCGGATCGCGAAAGCGCAGCACGATGGTGCCCGGCTGCTGGCCCGGCATTGCTGCCGACGCTGCGCCAGGCTCGGCGTCGAGCAACAGGTCGAAGTGGTCGTGCACGCCGGGCGGCGGTGCCTCGGGCAGCACCCTCAGCGTGCCCGTCATGCCCAGGTGCACAAGC
The DNA here is from genome assembly GCA_013362725.1 of Cupriavidus sp. GTDB lineage: Bacteria > Pseudomonadota > Gammaproteobacteria > Burkholderiales > Burkholderiaceae > Cupriavidus. Next base: position 390 of record JABFVP010000691.1, on the reverse strand, counting down.
AGCCAGCCGACCGGCTGCGACGCGTCGGCGCTGACGCATTCCAGCAGCAGATACTTGCCGCGGCGCTCGATCCGGCGCACCAGACGCTGGGCCAGGCAGGTTTCGAGTTCGGGGTCGACCGGCCAGCGCAGGCCGCGGTGGCGCACCGTGACCGCGGCGATGCGCCGGCCCACCACATGCGGCAGCAAGCCGCGCCGGGTCACCTCGACCTCGGGCAATTCAGGCATCGAACCTCTCCGTTGGTTACCGCTCAAAACTGCTGCAGCGCCTGGCGGCGCCGGCCTGCGGCGCCAAGCAGCGCATTGTAGCGGCAGGCTACAATGCCCTTATCAATGCGCAATCCCCATCCTTCGCCAGCGCGCGCCGGAGCACTCAATACATGTCGGACCT
>JABFVP010000168.1 GCA_013362725.1 Cupriavidus sp. | reverse complement strand
AACGGCGTCGAGGCGACCGTCACTTCGCTGGCCGTCGCCTGGATCGGCGCGGTGACGGTGCCGCTGTTCAGCGGCTTCGGCGTCGACGCGATTGTGTCGCGCTTGTCGTCGTGCTCGGCCAGCGCGCTGGTGGCCACGACCGGCTTCTCACGCCGAGGCAAGTGGGTCGATACGCGCAGCCTGGTCGACCAGGCGTTGTCGCGCCTGCCGGAGATCGGCACCATGGTCTGGAAGCATGCGGGCGAAGCGATTCACTTCGGCGACAACGTACTCGATTGGCAGCAGGTAGCCAGCGCGCGGCCGGATGCCGCGCCGGAGCGGATGTCGCCGGACGACCCGTTTATGATCATCTATACCTCCGGCACCACCGGGAAGCCCAAGGGTACCGTGCATACCCACGGCAGCTTCCCGATGAAGATCGCGCACGATGCAGCCATCCATTTCAATGTCAGCCCGAAGGATGTTTTCTGCTGGCCGGCGGACATGGGTTGGGTGGCCGGCACGCTGGTGATGTCGTGCGCATTGCTGCGCGGCGCGACGCTAGTCTGCTACGACGGCGCACCGGATTACCCTGACTGGTCCCGCATGTCGCGCATCGTCGAGCGCTACGGCGTGACGCACTTCGGCTCGGCGCCGACGCTGATCCGGGGCCTGGCCGCCAATGAGGCCATCGCCACGCAAGGCGATACGTCGACCGTCAGGCTGCTGATCACGGCCGGCGAGGGCATCGATCCGGAGCATTTCCTGTGGTTCCAGAAGGCGTTTGGCGGTGGCTGTCGCCCGGTCATCAACTACACCGGCGGTACCGAGGTGTCCGGGGCGCTGCTGTCCAGCGTCATCGTCAAGCCGATCAGCCCGGCCGGGTTCAATACCGCTTCGCCGTCGGTCGCTGCCGACGTGGTCGATGCGGACGGCAAGTCGCTGACCAACACCGTGGGCGAGCTGGCGATCCGCCGGCCGTTCGTCGGCATGACGCAGTCGTTCTGGCAGGACGACGAGCGCTATCTCGACACTTACTGGAACACCGTACCGGGCGTCTGGGTGCATGGCGACCTCGCGCTGCGCCGTGACGACGGCACCTGGTTCATGATGGGCCGCTCTGACGACACCATCAAGCTGGCGGGCAAGCGCCTTGGCCCGGCCGAAATCGAGGACGTGCTGCTCGAACTGCCGGAGATTGCCGAAGCCGCCGCCATCGGCGTGGAGGACCCGGTCAAGGGACAGAAACTGGTTGTGTTCCTGGTGCCATCGACCGCCATGACGCAGTCGAACGAGGCACTGGCAGCCGCGGTCAGCAAACATGTGGACGGCCGGCTCGGGCGTCCGTTCCGTCCGTCCGTGGTCCACGTGGTCGCGCAGCTGCCCAAGACGCGCAGCTCCAAGATCATGCGCCGCGTGATCCGCAGCATTTACACCGGCCTGCCTGCTGGCGACCTGTCGGCGCTGGACAACCCGCCGGCACTTGAAGAGATTCGGGCCGCTGCCGCGCATTGACATCGCAGTGACAACGCATTGATTGACGGGAGCGTGTGCATTTCTTTGTTCGCTGCACACGCCCCCGCACTTTTGTTCAGGAGATCCCATGTCGAAAAGCAATGCCGCCGCGGGCGCGGCCTATGAGAACTATTCAAGCCTGGCGTTTGACCGCCCGAGCGAGGGCGTCCTGCGCATCACGCTGAACCGTCCCGAGCGACTGAATGCGCTGGATGCACGCGGCCACGACGAGATCGCCCGCGTTTGGCGCGATATCGATGCCGACCCCAGCGTCAGCGCCGTGGTGCTGTGCGGCGCTGGCAAGGCCTTCTCTGCCGGGGGCGACTTTGACATGGTCGAGGAGATGATCGATTCCTTCGACGCCCGCGCCCGCGTTTGGCGCGAGTCGAAAGACTTGGTCTACAACATCATCAACTGCTCCAAGCCGATCGTTTCGGCGATCCACGGTTCCGCCGTCGGCGCCGGGCTGGTAGCGGCGCTGCTGGCGGATATCTCGGTGGCGGCGCGCACCGCGCGGCTGGTCGATGGCCATACGCGGCTCGGCGTTGCCGCCGGCGACCACGCCGCGATCGTGTGGCCGCTGCTGTGCGGCATGGCCAAGGCGAAATACCACCTGCTACTGTGCGAGCCGGTGAGCGGCGAGAAGGCGGAGCAGATGGGCCTGGTGTCGCTGGCCGTGGATGAGGCGGAACTGCAGGACACGGCGGTGTCGCTTGCCACGCGCCTTGCCAACGGCGCGCCGTCCGCGATCCGCTGGACCAAGTATGCGCTGAATAACTGGCTGCGCCAGGCGGGTCCGACCTTCGATGCCTCGCTGGCGTTGGAAATGTTTGGCTTCGGCGGCCCCGAGGTCAAGGAAGGCGTGGCCTCGTTCCGAGAGAAGCGCGGTCCGGTATTTCCGCGCACGACGTCAGCCTGAGCCTGTACTTGATGACCGCGCACTAAAGGGCATCACCGGGGCGCGCGCGGCCCTGCCGTGGCGGTGAACGGCGCATTCGGAAAATCGCCAGGCGGAAATCCGGGCCTCGCCGCGATGATGGTGATACGAGCGCCTGCTGCTGGCCGGGCAGGCGATCACCATCGACCCGTTCGAAGCCTGGCCCGACCTTGGCAGCTCGGTGCGCGGGTTTCTGGCGTCCATCCAACGCAGCACTTCCGATGCACGGAACAGCCAGGCAGCCTGCATTGACTGGAGCAGGACGTACGGCCACGATCGAATCATCAGCCGTCGTCTCACCGGGACGAGGCAACCAGTGAGATGGAAGCTAAAGAAGATGTCTAAGGTGCTTGAAGGTATCCGCGTCCTCGATTTCGGACGCTTCATTGCCGGCCCTTTCTGCGCAGCGCTGCTCGCCGATTACGGTGCCGACGTCATTCGCGTCGACCGAGTCGGTGGGAGCGAAGACCGATTCATCGTGCCGGTCACGGCCTCAGG
>JABFVP010000619.1 GCA_013362725.1 Cupriavidus sp. | reverse complement strand
CAGCGAACGCGATATCGACGCCAATCCGCACAAGCTCAAGCTGGTCCAGCTCGAAGCCGCGCAGCTGCCGCGTTCGCTCGACGATGTCGACTATGCCTTCGTCAACGGCAACTATGCGCTGGCCTCGGGCCTGAAGCTGGCCTCGGCGCTGGCGCTGGAGAAGATTCCGGACTACTACATGAACCTGGTCGCGGTGAAAACCGCCGACCTGAACAAGCCCTTCGTCAGGGACATCCGCGAAGCCTACCAGTCCGCCGAGTTCAAGGCGGTGACGCAACAGCGCTTTGCCGGCTTCGTGCCGCCGCCGTACCAGCGCTGAGCCCTGCGCCTAGCCAGCAAGGAGCGCCGGCGGCGTGTGCGCAGCAAGACAATCTGGCGCGGCGCCGGCCGCGCAAATGCCCTACACTCAAGCTCAAGTCCCCCGCGCCCAAAAAGCACGGCAGGGATCACAACGCGATCATTGCCGCGGAGGGCTGCGAAGATCCTCGCCCCGTTCCGCGCGGATCCTGTCGAGACAACCGCATCGAGAGACCTGCCATGTCCACGGTTGCGCGCTTTGAGATCGGCTATACCCGCTACCTTGCCCCGCCGGGCGACACCACCCCTCCCACCGCTTCCCCTCCGCCGTTCGCCAGCGACCCTGACGCGCTGGTGCCGCTGTACCAGGCGATGGTGCTGACGCGCCAGTTCGACCTGAAGGCGATCGCGCTGCAGCGCACCGGCAAGATCGGCACGTTCGCGTCGGCGCTGGGCCAGGAGGCCATCGGCGTGGGCGTGGCCTATTCCATGCGGCCGGAAGACGTGCTGGTGCCCTCGTACCGCGACCACGCGGCGCAGTTTGTGCGCGGCGTTACCAGGACCGAGAGCCTCCTTTACTGGGGCGGCGACGAGCGCGGCAGCGGCTTTGCCGCGGCGCCGCATGACTTTGCCAACTGCGTGCCGATCGGCACCCAGGTGTGCCACGCGGCCGGCGCCGCGTACGCGTTCCAGCTGCGCGGCGAGCCGCGCGTGGCGGTCTGCCTGCTGGGCGACGGCGGCACCTCCAAGGGCGACTTCTATGAAGGCATGAACATGGCCGGGGCCTGGCGCGCGCCGCTGGTGATCGTGATCAACAACAACCAGTGGGCGATCTCGATGCCGCGCAGCGGCCAGACCGCGGCGCAGACGCTGGCGCAGAAGGCCATTGCCGCGGGCATCCCGGGCGAGCAGGTCGACGGCAACGACGTGGTCGCGGTGCGCCATCGCGTCGGCGAAGCGATCGCGCGCGCGCGCGACGGCGGCGGCCCCGCGCTGATCGAGGCCATCACCTACCGGCTGGGCGACCACACCACCGCCGACGATGCCTCGCGCTACCGCGACGAGGCCAGCGTCAAGGCGCACTGGCAGCACGAGCCGCTGCTGCGGCTGCGCACCCACCTGCTGGCCCTGCACGCCTGGGATGCGGCGCGCGAGGAGGCGCTGGTCAGGGCCTGTTCGCAGCAGGTGGCGCAGGCGGTCGAAACCTACCTGGCGATGCCGCCGCCCGACCCGGCCGCGATGTTCGACTGCCTGTATGCGGCCATGCCGGCCGAACTGCAGGCCCAGCTGGAGATCGCGCGGCGCTTCCCGGGGCAGCACGGCTAGCCTGCCCACGCAGTCGTCCGCACTCCTCCATCGAACCGGCCCACAGCGAGCGAACCATGGCGGAAATCAATCTGGTCGAAGCAGTCAACCTGGCGCTGGCCCATGCGCTGGAGCACGATCCCGATGTGCTGCTGCTGGGCGAGGACATCGGCGTCAACGGCGGCGTGTTCCGCGCCACCGTGGGCCTGCAGGCGCGCTTCGGCGCCGCGCGCGTCATGGATACGCCGCTGGCCGAAGGCGGCATCGTCGGCGCGGCCATCGGCATGGCGGCGATGGGGCTCAAACCCGTGGCCGAGATCCAGTTCACCGGCTTTATCTACCCGGCGGTCGATCACATCATCAACCACGCCGGGCGCATGCGGCACCGCACGCGCGGGCGCCTGGCCTGCCCGCTGGTGGTGCGCTCGCCGTGCGGCGCGGGCATCCACGCGCCCGAGCACCATTCCGAAAGCCCGGAGGCGATGTTCGCGCATATGCCGGGCATCCGCGTGGTGGTGCCGTCATCGCCCGCGCGCGCGTATGGGCTGCTGCTGGCCGCGATCGCCGACCCGGATCCGGTGATCTTCCTCGAGCCCACGCGGCTGTACCGGCTGTTCCGCCAGGAAGTGGCCGACGACGGCGCCACACTGCCGCTCGACACCTGCTTCACGCTGCGCGAAGGCAGCGACCTTACGCTGGTCAGCTGGGGCGCGATGGTGCAGGAGACGCTGGCCGCCGCCGACGCGCTGGCCGCGGAAGGCGTGACCGCGACCGTCATCGACGTGGCCACGCTCAAGCCGCTCGACATGCAGACCATCCTCGACGCGGTCACCCGCACCGGCCGCTGCGTCATCGTGCACGAGGCCCCGCGCACCGCCGGCTTCGGCGCCGAGATCGCGGCGCAACTGGCCGATGCCGGGCTGTACTCGCTGGCCGCGCCGGTGCAGCGCGTGACCGGCTTCGATACCGTGGTGCCGCTGGCGCGGCTGGAATACACCTACCTGCCCGGCGTGGCGCGCATCGTCGATGCCGCGCGCAGGGCGCTGGCGGCGTAGACGCCGGCCAGTGCGCGCAATGTTCAAGCCTGCCAAGGAGGACCGATGAGAGTCTTCAAGCTGCCCGACCTGGGCGAAGGCCTGCAGGAGGCCGAGATCGTGGCCTGGCACGTCAAGACCGGCGACACGGTGGCGGCGGACCAGCCGCTGCTGTCGGTGGAGACCGCCAAGGCGATCGTCGAGATCCCCTCGCCTTATGCCGGCAGCATCGGCAAGCTGTTTGCGCAGCCGGGCGACATCGTGCATCTGGGTGCGCCGCTGGTTGGCTTCGAGG
>JABFVP010000101.1 GCA_013362725.1 Cupriavidus sp. | reverse complement strand
CTCGGCGGCGTAGCGGCCGATGTCCTCGGGCGCGGCCAGCGCCTGCGGCGAGCGCTTGGACGAATACCAGTCGTCGCGCTGCATGCCGCTGCCGCTGCCGGCGATCGGCGCGCACGAGATGAAATGGCGCGAATACGGATAGCCTCCGGTAAAGCCGCGCGTGGTCGCCAGCACGAACTGCGAATGCTGGGCCGATACGCTGGCGCCATCGCTGTTGCGGATGCGCGGCGATACCGCGAAGGCCGCGGCCTCGGCGCGGGTGGCGATGTCGATCGCGGCTTCGGCGTCGAGCGCCCACGGGTGGAACAGGTCCAGGTCCTGCGGCGCGCGCTCGAGCAGCTCCTCTTCGGCCAGGCCGGCGCAGTCATCCTCGGCGGTGAAGCGGGCGATGTTGTAGGCCGCCTCGGCGGTGGCGCGCAGCGCGGCCGGCGAGAAGTCCGAGGTGCTGGCATTGCCCCGGCGCTTGCCGATCATCACCGTGACGCCGACCACCTTGTCGCGGTTCTGCTCGATGGTTTCCACCTGGCCCTTGCGCACCGACACCGACAGGCCGCTGCCCTCGGAGATCTCGGTGGCGGCGTCGGTCGCCCCCAGTTCGCGTGCCACCCGCAGCACATCGGCGGCCATCTCGCTGAGCTGGGCCTGGGTGTAGGTGAAATGCGCGGTCTGTTCGGCGATCTGGTCCATGCTGGGCGGGTGTCATCAAAAGTCCAAGCGGCAATCATAGCAAGATAAAATGCCGGGCATGACGCGAAATTCCCGTAACTCCCAAGGCGCGCGCTTTCCCGGAGGCTTTGCCCCCGAGCCGGAAGACGACGAACCGAAAAGCAAGTCGCAGCGCAAGCGCGACATGACCGCCCTGCAGGACCTCGGCGCCGAGCTCGAGGCGCTAGCCAAGGACCGCCTGGCGCGCGTGCCGATGCCCGAGGCGCTCGCCGATGCCATCCATCAGGCGCGCCGCATCAACAGCCACGAAGGCAAGCGCCGCCAGATGCAGTACGTCGGCAAGATCATGCGCGGCCTCGAGGACGACGAGGTCGAGGTGATCCGGCAAGCGCTGGAGGGGTTCAAGGGCACCAGCAAGGCCGAAACCGCCCGCATGCATCTGATCGAGCGCTGGCGCGAGCTGCTGCTGGCCGACGACGCGGCGCTGACGCGCTTCCTCGGCGAGCACCCCGGCATCGACGTGCAGGCGCTGCGCAACACCATCCGCAACGCACGCAAGGAAAAAGAGCTGGGCAAGCCGCCGCGCTATTTCCGCGAGCTGTTCCAGGCGATCAAGACGGCGCTGGACCTGAAGGACGGCAAGGGCCGCGCCGCCGAGGAACCCACCCCCGACCATCCGGAGCCCGAGGCATGACCCAGACCACCCAGCCGGTTGTCCGCCACCATCCCGACGAACTCGTCGTCGGCTTCGTTTCGATCTCTGACCGCGCCTCGGCCGGCACCTACCAGGACGAGGGCATCCCGGCGCTGCGCGACTGGTTCGGGCGCACGCTGACTTCGCCCTGGCAGGCGGTGGAGCGCCTGATCCCGGACGAGCAGGCGCAGATCTCGCGCACGCTGATCGAACTGGTCGACGTGGCCGGCTGCGACCTGGTGCTGACCACCGGCGGCACCGGCCCGGCGCGCCGTGACGTGACGCCCGAGGCCACGCTGGCAGTGGGTACCAAGGAAATGCCGGGCTTTGGCGAGCAGATGCGCCAGGTCAGCCTGCATTTCGTGCCGACCGCGATCCTGTCGCGTCAGGTGGCGGTGATCCGCGAGACCGCGAGCCGCGCCGCGCTGATCATCAACCTGCCGGGCCAGCCGCGCGCGATCCGCGAAACGCTGGAAGGCCTGCGCGACGCCGACGGCAAGCCGGTGGTGCAAGGCATCTTTGCCGCGGTGCCGTATTGCATCGACCTGATCGGCGGCCCCTACATGGAAACCGACGAGGCCATCGTCAAGGCCTGGCGTCCCAAGAACGCCGTGCGGGCCAAGCCCGCGGCCTGATCCGGACTGCCCCGCCCGCCGGCACGCGCCGCGGGCATGCCGCCTCAGCGCAGGCCCAGGTACAGCCCCACCGGCACGAACACCACCGCGGCGATATTGCCGAGCAGCACGATCGACGCGACCTGGTCCGGCTCCTGCCGGAAGTGGTCGGCCACCAGGAAATTCAGCACCGCCGGCGGCAACGCCGCAAACACGAACAGCAGGCCGCGTTGCAGTTCGGACAGCGGCACCCATCGCGCCAGCGCCAGCGCCACCGCGATGCCCGCCAGCGGACACACCGCCGCGCCGACCAGCCCCATGCCCCAGTTGCGCAGGCTCACATCCTTCATGCGCACGCCCAGCGCAAACAGCATCAGCGGCACGGTGGCATCGCCCAGCAGCTTGACCGACTGGTAGACCGGATCCGGCAGCGTGAACCACGGCCGCGCCAGCGCCAGCGCCACGCCCGCCACGGTCGCCAGCACCATCGGGTTGCGTGCGATCTGCGCCAGCGACGCATGCCGGTTGACGATCTTCATGCCGATAGTGAAGTGCATCAGGTTCGATGCCGCGAACAGCGCCACCGCCGGCGCCAGCCCGGCCGGGCCGAAGGCGAACACGGACAGCGGCAAACCCATGTTGCCGCAGTTGTTGAACATCATCGGCGGCACGAAGGTGCGCGGATCGGCCTTCATCCAGCGCGCCAGGCCCCACGCCAGCACGCCCGAGCCCAGCACCACCGCCACCGCGCAAGCCAGCAGCACCAGCTGCTCGGCCAGCACGAAGTCCTTGCTGACGAAGGCCGACACCACCAGCAGCGGCGCGATCACGTCCAGCGTGGCGCGGTTGATGCCCGCCATGTCCGGATGGGCCTTGCGCCCGTACAGCCACCCGACCAGGATGATCAGGATGACCGGCGTGATGATGGAGACGATGCGCTCGAACATGGGCAGGCGGGCGGGCAGCGCGCCGCCTGTACGGCACGGCGCGCCGGGAATGGTGGGATGCTTGCGGGAGCCGCGCTCCGCTTACTGCGCCGGCGTGCCGGCGGCCGGCGCCTCGGCGGAGGGCGCGGCGCCCGGCGCGGCGTGGCGGATAAAGTGGGTGCGGTCGTAGCGCAGCTCTTCCACCGACTCCAGGATGTCGGCCAGCGCCGTATGCAGCTGGCGCTTGACGAAGCCCTTGTGGATGGCCGGCTCCCAGCGCTTGCACAGCTCCTTGAGCGTCGACACGTCGAGGTTGCGGTAGTGGAAGAACGTTTCCAGCTTGGGCATGTAGCGCGCCATGAAGCGGCGATCCTGGCAGATCGAGTTGCCGCACATCGGCGACTTGCCCGCTGGCACCCAGCGCTTGAGGAAGGCCAGCAGCTCGGCCTCGGCCTGCTCTTCGGTCAGGGTCGAGGCCTTGACCTTGTCGATCAGGCCCGAGCGGCCGTGGGTGCCCTTGTTCCAGTTGTCCATGCCGTCGAGCACGGCATCGCTCTGGTGGATCACCAGCACCGGGCCTTCGGCCAGGATATTGAGCTCGGAGTCGGTAATCACCACCGCCACTTCGATGATGCGGTCGGTATCCGGCTGCAGGCCGGTCATTTCCATGTCCAGCCAGATCAGGTTGTTTTCGCTTTTGACGGATTTGGCGGCGGCTTGGCTTGTCATCGGGACTGCGGCAGATAGGGATTTGGGGAAAGCGGCCGCGGCGGCGCCGGGCGCGAACAATTTATAATTCTCGCATATCCGTCCGGGATGGCTGACTGCGCACCAGCGCGGCACCGTTTCCGGAATCCCGGACCGCCGCCTGCCCCACCCCGCGGCGCGGTCCCCACGGGCACCCGTCGCCTGCAACGCCGGGCGCCCGCATCCACAAGGCGCTTGCCGATGTTCACGATTGTCTTTCTCGCCGCCCTGGTGCTGATGGTGCTGACCAAGCTGTGGCTGGCCGCGCGCCAGGTGCGCCATGTCGCGCAGCACCGCGCTGCGGTGCCGGCGCGCTTTGCCGACACCATCAGCCTGGCCTCGCACCAGAAGGCCGCCGACTACACCATCGCCCGCACGCGGCTGTCGATGCTGGAGGTGCTGGCCGGCGCCGCGGTGCTGATCGCCTTCACCATGCTGGGCGGGCTGCAGTGGCTCAACCAGTTCTGGCTGCAGGCCTTCGGCCCGGGCTATGTCTATGGCGTGGCGCTGGTGGCCAGCGTGGCGCTGATCGGTGGCCTGGTCGACCTGCCGTTCTCGCTGTATGGCCAGTTCGGCATCGAGCAGCGCTTTGGCTTCAACAAGATGACCTTCGGCCTGTGGCTGGCCGACGTGGTCAAGATGCTGCTGGTGGCCAGCGCGCTGGGCCTGCCGCTGCTGCTGGCGGTGCTGTGGCTGATGGATCGTGCCGGTTCGCTGTGGTGGCTGTGGACCTGGCTGGTGTGGATGGCGTTCAACCTGTTCCTGCTGGTGGTGTTCCCGACCTTTATCGCGCCGCTGTTCAACAAGTTCGAGCCGCTCGACGACGCGTCGCTGCGCCAGCGCATCGAAAGCCTGATGCAGCGCTGCGGCTTTGCCAGCAAGGGGCTGTTCGTGATGGACGGCAGCAAGCGCAGCGCGCACGGCAATGCGTATTTCACCGGCTTCGGCGCGGCCAAGCGCATCGTCTTCTTCGACACGCTGCTGTCGCGCCTGTCGGGCGACGAGATCGAGGCGGTGCTGGCGCACGAGCTGGGCCACTTCAAGCGCCGCCACGTGGCCAAGCGCATCGCCGTCACCTTCGCGCTGAGCCTGGTGTTCCTGGCGCTGCTGGGCTGGCTGGCGACGCGCAGCTGGTTCTACACCGGGCTGGGGGTGGCGCCCAACCTGGGCGTGTCCAACAGCGCACTGGCGCTGGTGCTGTTCTTCCTGACGCTGCCGGTCTTCACCTTCCTGCTGGGACCGCTGTCGAGCCAGACCTCGCGGCGCCATGAATTCGAGGCCGACGCCTTTGCCGCCGACCAGACCGATGCCGGTCACCTGGTGTCGGCGCTGGTGAAGCTGTACAAGGACAACGCGTCCACGCTCACGCCCGACCCGCTCTACAGCGCCTTCTACTACTCGCATCCGCCCGCGGCACAGCGGATCGACCGCCTGCTGGCGCACGCATGAGCCGCGCCACGCGTCACCGCAACGCCGGCGGCGGCAGCCACGCCGGCACCACCGCCGAAACCGCGCTGGTCATCGCCGCCCACGGCCGCCACTACGTGGTCGAACTGGAGGACGGCGCGCGCATGCATGCCTTCCCGCGCGGCAAGAAGAGCGACTGCGCGGTGGGCGACCACGTCAGCGTCGAGCGCGCCGCCGCCGACCAGTGCGTGATCACCGGGGTTTCGCCGCGCAAGAACCTGCTGCACCGCTCGGACCAGTTCAAGTCCAAGCTGCTGGCGGCCAATATCGACCAGGTCATCATCGTGCTGGCAACCGAGCCGGGCTTCTCCGAAGACCTGCTCGGGCGCGCGCTGGTCTCGGCCGAGGCGCTCGGGATCCGGCCGCTGGTGGTGCTCAACAAGACCGACCTGCCCGAACGGCTGGAAGAGGCACGCGGCCGCCTCGCGCTATACCGCGGGCTCGGCTACGAGACGCTGGAGCTGTCGGTGCGCGCCGATCCGGCACAGGCGCTGGCCGCGCTGCGGCCGCGCGTGGCGGGGCTGGCCAGCATTCTGATCGGCCAGTCGGGCATGGGCAAGTCGTCGCTGCTGAACCTGCTGATCCCGGGCGTCGACGCGCAGACGCGCGAGATCTCGGCCAAGCTCGATTCCGGCAAGCACACCACCACCTTTACCCGGCTCTACCACCTGCCACAGGACTGGGGTACCGTCGATGGCCGCCAGGGGGCGCTGATCGATTCGCCGGGCTTCCAGGAGTTCGGCCTCTACCACCTCAGCGAGGGCATGCTGGAACGCGCCTTTCCCGAGTTCCGCCCGCTGCTGACCGCGTGCCGCTTCTACAACTGCCATCATGTGAACGAGCCCGGCTGCGGCGTGCTCGCCGCGGTGGCATCGGGTGACATCTCTGAACGCCGGCACCAGCTCTACAAGCAGCTGCTGCACGAATCCAGCCAGCAGAAACCGTGGTGAAGCCGTGGTAAGGTAAGCGCACCTGGGTTCCCGGTGCGCTGCCATGAAACTGCTGCTGTCCGCCACGTCCCTCGTCCATGCCGCCCATTGCCGCAACGTGCTGCGCGCGGCCGGCATCCGGGCGGAACTGCGCAATACCTGGCTTGCCGGCGCGACCGGCGAGATCCCGTTCCGCGAGAGCGCGCCGCAGGTATGGCTGGTCGATGACGAGATGGAGGCGCAGGCATGGGCGGTGCTCAATGCCGCCGCCAACCCTGTGCCGGGGCCCAGCTGGCAATGCGGCCATTGCGGCGAATGGCACGAGGCGCAGTTCGGCGCGTGCTGGCGCTGCGGCGCGGCCCGGGACTAACTTGCCCGCGTCAACCGGCCGCAGATGCCGGCCGGAGGCCGCTCACCCCACCCATAGTGCCAGAGACACCATCGCCAGCAGCAGCATCCACAGCACCACCGCGCGCCACACCAGCCCCACGGCAGACTGCAGCGTGCGCACGCCGGGTTCGGTGCCGAACTCGGGCGGCGCCGGTTCCGGGCCGCCATTGGCGCTGTCGGTGTCTTCCATGCCGGGCGCGTAGTCCACCGCCGGGCCGGCCACGCTGGTGCGCAGCACCACGGTGGAATCGTCCTCGGCCAGCGGCGTGCCCAGCCGCACGCCCAGCGCGCCGCCACCGCTCGCCAGCAGGATGCCGTTGACGGCATCGTTCCACTTGCGCGCATGATTGCGCCAGGCGTAGACCGCGTCCTCGAAGTTGCCGACGATGGCAAAGCCGATCGAGGTCAGCCGCGACGGGATCCAGTCCAGCAAATAGAAAGCGCGCGCAGCGAAGCGGCCCAGCGCCGGGCTGCGCTCGGTCGACGGCAGGTTCCAGTGGCGGCCCAGGTATTCGGCGGTGCGGTACAGCACCACGCCGCCCGGGCCGACCGGCACCAGGAACCAGAAGAACACGCCGAACACGTGCCGGTGCACGGCGATGATCGCCGCTTCCAGCGTATGCCGCACGATTTCGGACACCGGCATCTCGATGGTGTCGAGCCCGGTCCACTCGTGCAGCAGCGTGCGCGCGGTATGGAGGTCGTCGCGGTTGAGCGCCTCGTGGATATCGGTGAAGTAATGGCTGAACTGGCGGAAGCCCAGCGTCATGTACAGCACCAGCACGTTCCACGCGAGCGTCAGCGCCACGCTGATCGACGCCAGCAGGTAGTGCACCACGATCACCGCCAGCGTCAGCGGCAGCACCACGGTCAGCCAGGCCAGCGCGGCGTCGCGCGGGCGGCCGGTGTCGATGGCGTGCTCGGCGCGGTCGCCGAGCGCGCGCACGATCTCGTAGATCGGATTGTTGCGGCCCAGGGCGCGGAACTGCTCGGCAATCAGCGCCAGGAGAATGGAAACAAAGGTCATCTTGGTACGGGGTGCTCCAAGGGCACGCCGGCCCGTTGGGGCCGGCCGACGCGACTGGCCAGCGATGTGCCGGCGCAGGCGCAATGCATAGCGAGAAGATAGCACAGCGCTACGCGCGGGCACCCCGGCGCGCCGCGCAAAAGCAAAAGCCCGCCATGGGGCGGGCTCTCGCATGGGGCCGTCAACGGCGTCAGGGCAGGTCGAACACCAGCACCTCGGCGCCATCGCCGCCGGACAGCGCGACCTCGGCCACGTCTTCCAGCCTGGCCGCGTCGCCGGCTTCGAGCGCCTTGCCGTTGACCGTGATCCGGCCGCGCGCCACGTGCACATAGGCACGGCGGCCCGGCGCCAGCGCCAGCGTGGCGGCCTCGTCACCGTCGAACAGGCCGGCGTAGAGCCGGATGTCCTGGTGCACCAGCACCGAGCCGTCGGCGCCGTCGGCGCTGGCCACCAGGCGCAGCTTGCCGCGCTTGTCGGCCGCTTCGAAGTGCTTTTCCTCGTAGCCGGGGTCGATGCCGTTTTCGGCCGGCACGATCCAGATCTGCAGGAAATGGGTGGTGTCGTGCGCGGCGTGGTTGTACTCCGAATGGCGCACGCCGGTGCCGGCGCTCATGCGCTGCACGTCGCCCGGGCGGATCACGCTGCCGTTGCCCATGCTGTCCTTGTGCGCCAGCTCGCCTTCGAGCACGTAGCTGATGATTTCCATGTCGCGGTGGCCATGGGTGCCAAAGCCCATGCCCGGCGCGACGCGGTCTTCATTGATTACGCGCAGCGGCCCGTACTGCACATGCTGCGGGTCGTAGTAGTCGGCGAATGAGAACGAATGATAGGACTTCAGCCAGCCGTGATCGGCGTACCCACGCTCTGCGGACTTTCTGATTTCAATCATTTTGATGGCCCTCCTTGAGCCTTTGCGCCGACAGCACCGTCTGTATAACCGTGTCGCGGCATGTGTTTTCGCTTTGGATGCTAGGCAGTTTAGGCCTTCAGGCGTATATTGACGGGGATAGACTTAGAAGCAGTCATTCAGAATTTCTGAACATGGCCCTCTCGCTAGAATCCCTGGAAGTCCTCGACGCCATCGAACGCAAGGGCAGCTTTGCCGCCGCCGCCCACGAGATGGGCAAGGTTCCTTCCGCGCTGACCTACGTGGTGCGCAAGCTGGAAGAAGACCTCGACGTGCTGCTGTTCGACCGGCGCCGCCATCGCGCCGAACTGACGCCGGCCGGCCGCGCCCTGCTCGACGAGGGCCGCCACCTGCTGCACGCCGCCGACGACCTGGCGCGGCGCGTCAAGCGCCTGGCCACCGGCTGGGAGGCCACCCTCACCATCGTGGTCGACGACCTGATCAACTTCCGCGCCCTGCTGCCGGTGATCCAAGATTTCTATGCCGAGAATACCGCCACCCGGCTGCGCTTTTCCAAGGAAGTGCTGGGCGGCGCGTGGGACGCGCTGGTCAGCAACCGCGCCGACCTGGTGATCGGCGGCGCCTACGACGCGCCCAGCACGCAGGGCTTCCAGATCCGGCCGCTGGGCTCGGTGCCTTTTGTCTTCGCCGTGGCAGCGCACCATCCGCTCGCCACCGAGGAAGGCCCGCTCACCACCATCCAGATCGCCAAACACCGCATCGTCGCGGTGGGCGACACCTCGCGCAACCTGCCGGCCCGCACCCATGGCGTGCTGGCCGGACAGGACGTGCTGGTGGTGCCGACCATGCGCGACAAGCTTGAGGCCCAGATCCGCGGGCTCGGCTGCGGCTGGCTGCCGGCGCCGATGGCGCAGCCGCATATCGAAAGCGGCGTGCTGCAGGCGCGCGAAACCGTCGAGGTGCGCGCGCCGGGCAACTTCAAGGTGGCCTGGCGCACCAGCAACCGCGGCAAGGCGCTGCAGTGGTGGGCCGGCAAGCTGGAAGACCCGCGCCTGGCGCAGGCGCTGCTGCAGCAGCCGGACTTCGCCGGCTGAGGGTGGGCTGATGGCAGGGACTGAGCCAACCCTTGCCGCGGGCGGCTATCGCGGCCGCTTCGCGCCCTCGCCCACCGGGCCGCTGCACATGGGCTCGCTGGTGACCGCGCTGGCCAGCTGGCTCGATGCGCGCGCGCATGGCGGGCAATGGCTGGTGCGCATCGAGGACATCGACACGCCGCGCTGCGTGCGGGGCGCCGATGAGGACATCCTGCACACGCTGGCGCGCGTCGGCATGACGCCCGACGAGCCACCGGTGTGGCAGAGCCGGCGCGAGCCGCACTATGCCGAGGCGCTGCGCCGGCTCGATGCCGCGGGGCAGCTCTACCCATGCGGCTGCTCGCGCAAGGAGATCGCCGATTCGCTGGTGCATGTGCGCGAGCGCCACCAGACCCTGGGCTATCCCGGCACCTGCCGCCACGGGCTGAACGGCAAGCTGCCCCGCGCATGGCGCGTGCGCGTGCCGGACGGCCCTGCCGCCGTGGTGTGCTTCGACGACCGCTGGCAGGGACGCCAGTGCCAGAACCTGGAAACCGAGCTGGGCGACTTCGTGCTGCGCCGCGCCGACGGGCTGTGGGCCTACCAGCTGGCGGTGGTGGTCGACGACGGCCTGCAGGGCATCACGCATATCGTGCGCGGCGCCGACCTGCTCGACTCCACGCCGCGGCAGATCCACCTGCAGCATCTGTTGGGCTTGCCCACCCCGGCCTACCTGCACGTGCCGGTGGTGGTGAACCAGCTTGGCGAGAAGCTCAGCAAGCAGAGCGGCGCGCAGCCGATCGACACCAGCGCCCCGCTGGACGCGCTGCGCGAGGCCGGCGCGCACCTGGGACTGTCGAATGCCGCCGGCACGGTGCGGGACTGGCTGGCGCGGGCCACCGACGGCTGGCGCCAGCGGCTGGCCACGCTGCCGCTGCCGGCATCGGTCTAGCCGCCGCAAAAACAAATGGCCCGCGCAGGCGGGCCATTCATTGGAACCACAATCCGTTCAGGACTTGCGCGGCACACCGCCAAGCAAGGCCGCCACCGGCCGCTTGGGCGCCTGGCGGCCGCGCGTCAGTGCGGCGGCAACTTCGTCGGCGGCCTTGGCCTGCGCCGCGCTGGCGGGGCTGGGCTCATACGGGCGCGAGAAGAACGGGTCGTCCGAGGCGCGGAAGGCCTGGCGGCTGGCACCGTGGTCGTGGCGGCGCGGACGCTCTTCGCTGTCGGCACTGCCGCGCGCGCGGCGCACTTCGCCGCGCTCGCGGCGGCGTTCGCCGTCGGCCTGGCGGGCGCGTTCGCCGGTTGGGTCGAAGCCCTCGAGCTTGCCGCGCGGGATGCTGCGCTTGATCAGCTTTTCGATATCGGACAGCAGGCGCTCGTCATTACCCGGCACATAGATCGACAGCGCGTCGCCGCTGGCACCGGCACGGCCGGTCCGGCCGATGCGGTGCACGTAATCCTCGGCGCTGTACGGCACGTCGAAGTTGATCACACTGGGCATGTCCGGGATATCGAGTCCGCGCGCCGCCACGTCGGTAGCAACCAGCGCATCGATGGTGCCGCTCTTGAATCCATCAAGCGTCTGCATGCGCTCGGTCTGGGTCTTGTCGCCATGGATAGCGGCGGCGTTGATGCCTTCGCGCTCGAGGTGGCGCGCCAGCCG
>JABFVP010000465.1 GCA_013362725.1 Cupriavidus sp. | reverse complement strand
GAGCGCCGCGGCTACGGGCGCCGCCAGCGGGCCGGCCGGCATGCCGTCGGCGCCCAGCACCATGCCGGCGTCGGTCACCAGCAAGAAGTCCCCATCCACGGCCTGGCCGTCGGGCAGCATCGGTGACAGTGGGAACTCCATCGCCAGCACCGCGGCGGGCTCGCCGCCGTCCTGCACCAGCGTGGCAAAGGTGACCGTGCGGATGCCGCTGACCCAGTCCTGCGCCGGCGCCAGCATCGCGGCCTGGCCCGGACGCGCACGCAGGCGTGCCAGCAGCGCATCGTTGCGCAGCCGCTGCAGGGTGTCGCGCAAGAAGATCTGGCGCGCGTCGTCGCGCTGCAGCAGCATGCGCGCCGGATTGAGCCGGCGCGGAATGACGTATAGCTGGTCGGCCTGCAGGTCGATCAGATAGGCGTTCTGCACCTCGCGGTATTGCAGGTTGTTGACGCGGAAGGTGAACGTCATCGCGTCGGCCAGGTTCTTCAGCCCCTTGCGCGGCAGGCCGGCGTTCGCGGGTGGCACCAGCAATGCGATATAGGGCCGGTCGCCGCGGCGCTGCAGGCGGTCGGCCCATTGCGCGTCGCGCACGGCCGCGACATCGTCGGCCAGGCCGATATCGGACAGCCGCGACAGCGATCCTTGCGCGCGCACGGTCAGCGCTTCGGCCCGGTGCAGCGTCGACTGCAGTTCTTCGGATTGCGCGCGCAGCACCATGCCCTGCCGGTCGATCGCCTCGCGCAGGCGGTAATGGAGCAGCACGCCCCACGACAATACGGTCAGGCCCACCACGCAGGCCGAGAACAGGTAAACCAGATAGCGGATCTGGCGAATGCTCAACGGCAATGCGGCGTTGCTGTCGGCCGGCATCAGCCTTTTCATGGATTACCTCGTATTCACGTCGAACCACCCGGGCGCGCGCTGCGCCGGGGCTGCTCACAACATGCCGCGCTGGATGGCGAAGGCAGCAAGCTCGACGTCGTTGTCGGCGCCGACCTTGCGCATGACGCTCTGCTTCTGCGTACTGATGGTCTTGACGGTGCGCCCGGTGCGCACCGCGATTTCGGTCACGGACAGGCCGGACAGATAGAGCCGCAGCACTTCGCTTTCGCGGGTGGTGAGCAGTTCGGCCCAGTCGTCGAAGTCACCCAGGCCGCGGCAGCGCCGGCCCCAGATCAGGTCGCATGCGACTTCCGACACCGAGGCGAGATCCAGGTGTGCCATCCGCACTGCCTTCAGGACCTCGTCGGCGTGGTCGCGGCCGGTCACGACATTGCGGCAGCCATCCTTGATCAGCTGCAGCACGCCGGCGCGGTCTGCGATATTGGCGATGGCGACCACGCGTTGCCGGCCCAGCGCGGCCAGCCGTGCACCCAGGCGCGCGTAGCTGCCGGAACGCGCATCGTTGCCGGTGCCGAGCGGGAACCGCAGTGCCACCACATCGCAAACGCCTTGACTCAGCGCCTGCACCAGGCCGCGCTCATCGGCGACCAGGCCAGCCAGTTCGATGCAGGCGCTGGCCGCGAGCCGCCGGCCCAACAGCCGCCGCATCCCAGGTTGCGAGTCCGCGACGATCACCCGGATCTTTTTCATGACCGCTTTACGCTCCAGCGTTGTCCCGGTTTCAGGATGAGCCATGCGCCTGGCTTTCGAAATCAGCCAAGCCTGAAATGTCTGCGGTATTTTCTGATCGGCAGCTGCCGAGGGGAGGCGCGGTCGAGCGCAGACCGGCAATGACGCCGTGGGTCAGCGCCCGCGCGGATAGCGGCGGTGAAAAAGAGAAGGAGAAGGAGAAGGAGAAGGAGAAGGAAGAGAAGCTGAAACCCGGATGCTCACGCAGCCGCGGCCGCGATTATCATGCGCCGCCAAGCAGTCCGTTGGTGCGGGCATATTCGTAAAGCTCATAATCGTTTGCCAGGCCCAGCTTCTTCATGGCAATGCTCTTTTGCGCGCTGATGGTCTTGCTGCTGCGATTGGCCTGGCGCGCAATCTCGATGACCGGCACGCCGGCAGCGCATTGGCGGATCACTTCGAGTTCCCGGCGCGTCAGGATCGGGCGGCGCGACAGTTCATCGAGCCCACCCGAGGCGAGGATGGCGCGCACCGAGGCCGGCTGGTAGCTCAGACCGCTGAACGCGGCGCGCACCGCGGGAATCAGTTCCTGCACCGGATCGGTCTTGTTGAGGATCACCGAAATGCCGACCTTCTGGATATTGCGGATCAGCGCCGGATTATCCAGCATGGTCATGACCACGATGCGCGTGGTGGGATAGCGGCGCCGCAGCATCTGCAGCATCGGCAGGCCATCGCCAAACTGCCCGCCGGGCATGGAGTAATCGGTCACGATGACGTCGCAGTCGGTGCTTTCGAGCAACGCCACCAGTTGCGTCGAATTGGTGGCGCTGCCCACGACCTGCATGCCCGCTTCGAGGGCCAGCACACGACTCATTCCGTCCAGGACGACGGGGTGGTCATCGGCGATGACGATTTTGATCATGCTTACCCCCTGATTTTCCGGTTCCGTGGGCACGCACCGGTGCGCCCGGAAACTGAGCCGGTATTCAATACCGGTCATCTTCGCTGACTTGAATATTAGGAGTCTTCCGAAAAACCCGAATTAAGGTATTCCTTAAATAGTACTCCGCCAATCGCCAGGGTGGCCGTTCCGGCTGCCGCCTTTGCTTCCGTTCTGGCTTCCGTTCTGTTCGCTTGCCGCATCGCCGGGCTCGTCGAAATACGCTGCAAGATACAAGGCCAGGTTGTCGACATGGGCCTGCACCGCCTCCTGCGCGTGCGCCACATCCAGTTCCAGCTCCCGGCACAACGCGACGATTTCTTCGCCGTCTTCGGCCAGTGCCATGGCGCCGCGCATACGATGGGCGTGGTGGCGGATCGCCTTCCATTCCCCGCTGCGCGCGGCTGCGGACAGCGCCGCGAAATCGTCGCGCATGGTATGCGCCAGCAGCGCCTGGCTGGCGGCGTTGTCCGGCATCGGCGGCGGCCCGGCTGCGTCGCCTGCGGGTGGCGTCGGTCCGGCCGCATGCTCTGGCAGCACCGCCCGCAGGCACTCGGCCAGGGGACCGAGCAAGACGGGCTTGCACAGGTAGCGGTCCATGCCGGCCTCCAGGCAGCGCTCCGCCTCGCCCTGCGCGATGCTCGCGGTCAGCCCGACGATCGGCACGGTCACGCCTTGCGCGCGCAGCCTCCGGCAAAGTTCGTTGCCGTCCATGCCGGGCATGTGGACATCGGTGAGCACCAGGTCGAACTCGCGCTGCTGCCACAGCGCCAGCGCTTGCTCGCCGCCGCTCGCCAGCGTGGCGCGGCAGCCGAGGCGGTGGAGCTGCTGCTGCATCAGCAGCCGGTTGTAGGGATGGTCGTCGACCACCAAAATCTCCAGCCCCAGCTGCGGCACGGGATCGGCTGCCGTCGCCACAGGCGGCGCGCTCGCCGGCGTCATGCCGGCGGCCAGGCACAGTGCGCGCAGGATGCCGGCCTGGTGGTAGGCGCTGACCAGCCAACTGCCGCCGACGAGCTGCGGTTCGGCCGGGCCGTCGGCACGTCCGAACACCACGCCGGCATAGCCCTGCGGAATCGCCGCGATACGGCGGGTGGCGACGAACAGCACCATGCCGGGTTGCGGCGCCGGCCCATCGCAGGCAATCGCCTTGCAGCCCATCGCCCGCAGCGTGTCGATGGCATGGTTGCGGATCTCGTCGTCTTCGGTGAGCACGGCCACCGGCGGCAGCACCGGTTCCAGCGCCGTTCGCGGCCCGGCCTGCGGCAAGCGCAGCAAGGCCCGGAACACGCTGCCCTTGCCGGGCTCGCTGCGCACGGAAACGCTGCCGTCCATCAGCGCGGCCAGCCGCCGGCAGATCGACAAGCCCAGGCCCGTGCCGCCAAAGCGCCTGGCGGTGGACGGGTCGGCCTGCACGAATGGCTCGAACAGTTTTTCCTGCACCTCTGGCGCGATGCCGGGCCCGGTATCCTCGACCTCGAGCAGGATCGTGATCCTGCCAGCCGCATCGGCGCTCTCCGCTACAGCGGCCACCTCACCTTGCGCCGCTGCTCGTCCCAGGCGCACGATGACATGGCCTGTGGCGGTGAATTTCAGCGCATTGCCGATCAGGTTACCAATGATCTGGCGCACGCGCACGGGATCGCCAGCCAGGCACGGCAAGCCCGGCTCCGGATAGCACGACAGCGCAATCCCTTTTTGCAGCGCGATCGGCGCGTGCGCCCGCACCGTCGATTCGAGCAGGTCGACCGGATCGAACGGCACGCTGTCCAGCCGCATCTGGCCCGCTTCCGCACGCGAGTAGTCAAGCATGTCGTCCAGGATCTGCAGCAGCACCTGCGACGAAGACTGGATGGTCGACAGCATCTCGCGCTGGCTGTGCGCAAGCCTGGTCAGCGACAGCAGTTCCAGCGTGCCCAGCATGCCGTACAACGGCGTGCGGATCTCATGGCTCATGGTGGCCAGAAAGCGCAGCTTGGCGGCGCTGGCCTCGTCCGCAAGCTGGCGCGCGCGCGCCAGCTTGCGGTGCGCCTCGCGTTCTTCCGTCACGTCATGGATCGCGCACAGCAACACGTCCTCGCCTTCGAAGCGGGTACGGCGCCCGACCACCAGCACGTCGCGCGCGCCGCCGGCGCCCGCCGGTACCCGCACCTCGAGCCGTACGGGAGTTTCGCCGCGCCGCGCCAGGATGGCATCCAGCCATGGCCGGCCTTGCGTGCGCGCGTCGAGCGGCAGCCATTGCGCGGCCAGCGCGTTCTCGGCGCGCACATGCGCATCGGCGGTGCGCACCACCCGCAGGCCTACCGGCGCGGCCTGCATCACGGTGCGGTTGAAGCGCTCGCTGTCCTCGATGCGTTCGGCGTTGCGCTGCATCGGCACCAGGACCCGGCGCCGGACCATGCGCGCGCCTTGCAGCACCGAGGCGACGCCAAGCCCGTACAGCAGCAGCGCCGCCGCCAGCGCCAGTCCGTGGTCGGCCAGGCCTTGCGACAGCGGATAGGCATAGGCTGCGCGCCAGCCCCGGTCGTGCGCCAGGCTGCCGATCATCAGGCTGCCTTGCTCGAACCAGTAGGCCACGCCCTGCTCGCCGGCGGCCAGCTCGCGCGCGACCCGCTCGCCCAGTGCCTGCGTGCGCAACCAGCCGGCATCGCGGCCCTGGAACAGCAGCTTGCCGCGCTCATCGAAAAACACGGCGCGCCTGCCCGACACCCGCTGCGCCGCTTGCGTGGCCCCCGGCAGGCTGACATCGCCCATCAGGGCGCGGATCGGAATGGCGGTCGCGGAATAGCCGAGCAGCGTTCCCGTGGCGTTGCGAACCGGGAGGAAGCAGCTCAGCATCGCTTCCTGGCCGACGAGACCCGGATAGGGGCCGGCCCACAGCGGCGTGCCCGCCGGCGTCGATGCCTGCGCCTCGCGCGACCGGCGCGCCAGCGCCTTGGCCCAGTTGCTGACGGCATCGGCAACCAGCGGCCCGCTCAGCGGCAGCGCCGCCGGTAGCGCGGGGGTCACCAGCGCCTCGCTGCCGTCCCCCAGCAGGAACACCGAGCGCACGCCCTGCGGCGCCGTGCCCCAGTACGCGCGCTCGAAGATGGCAAAGCGGATAATGTGCGACACCGCCGCGGACCGGTCCGCGCCCGGCACCGGCGCGCCGCGCAACAGGGTCGCGGGATTGATCAGTCCGGGCAAGTCGACCGCGCGCGCACTGCCCGCCGGCACGGCCATCAGCGTGGCTTCCAGCTGAGTCGCAGGACGGTCGCTGCGCACCAGCCGGTACTCGGGGCCGGTGATCTCGGCCATGCGCCGGATAAAGTACTCGTGGGTGGCCTTGGCGGCCAGCACGGCGCCAAAGTGCTGACGCGCGGCCCACGCCTGCTCCCATACGACGCGCTGGAACCGGCTATGCAGGAACAAGGCGAGGCAGCCGCTGATGACCACGATCAGCAAGGCGGCGACGACGGCGAGAAGGCGACCGGGAAACTGCTTGTTTGCGCGAGACAGCCAATTGGGCATTGGCGAAGCTCCTTCTCAGCAACCTGCCTGACGCTGGCCGGGGACCGGGCATCACCGGTGCCCGCTGGCTGGGGAATTGCCTACGGATTATGCACCAACATCCCGGCTCTTCCTGGCACGCCGCCGTGTCGCGACGGCTGGCGCGCCATGGCCCATGTCATGGCCGCAGGTCAGCGCGCCGCCGATGCCACGCACGCCGCGTCAAGCACAGCGAACGGGTTGGCCGGGCGCGCAGTTTCCGGCGGCAGCGCATAGCGCAGCGCGCACGAGGATTTGGCGTCGCTGCCCCATTTCACCAGCAGCTCGCCGCTGTCCTGCTTCAGCCCGCGCACGATGATGCGCCCGCCCTGCCCGACGGTGCCGGCCGCCTGGCCTTGCGCGTCGGTGACCTCGGCGCCGAACGGCAGCAGCGCCCCATCCGGGCCCATGACCCGCAGGATCGCGGCGCGCCCGGGGTTGTCGGTCTCGAACTTCATCTTCACGATGGCGCCGGCGGTGGGTGCCGTGTTCTGTTGCGTGGTCTTCAGCGCCACGCTGATCGGCAGCCCCTTGGGATCGATCTCGATCTGGTTGCGGGAGAACGGGGTCAGGCTCGGCACGAGGGCGTGGCCCCACGGATCCACGCGCAGGCCGCTGCCATTGGTCACGCGCGCGCCGGCGGCGTCGGCAGCCTCGACGATGGCCATGGTGTCGCCCGGCATCGGCGTGAACGCCACGCCGCCGGCATAGGCGACGATGCCGCCGCTGATGCCAAAGCCAGCCTGCGAGTAATTGCGCCCCTTGCTGGCGCTGGCGGTGACGGTGGCAAAGGGCGACACATAGCCGACATTGGCGCCGACGGTGGCAGTCTCGGTGCTGTTGCCGCCGCCGGTGTAGCCGGCATTGACGCCGTAGGTGAAGGCGTTGTCGTCGCCCAGCGTTCCGGTCACCGATTCCTGCAGCGCGGTGCCGCCGCTGGAGTCGTGGGAAACGCTGGTCATCGAGTACGGCGCATGCTGGCCCTTGCCCAGCGGGATGCCCACCGTGAGCATCACCCGGTTATCCCATTTGCCGGCGTTGACGTTGAACTGGCGCGATGCCGAGATGCCATAGTTGATGCGCTTGTAGCTGTTGTTGTAGCCGGCCTGGAACTGGGTGTCGCTGCCGCTGCGGTTCCAGTAGTTCTGCGTGGACCCGGTCAGGTAAAGCGAGCCGTAGCCCTGCGGCAGCATCTGGTTGATGGTCACCTGCAGCCGCCCGCGCTGGATCCCGCCCATGAACATGCCCGCGGCCATGCCGCGCTGTTCGAGGTCGCGCAGCGCCATGGCATCGGCCATGCTGAGGTAGCCGCTGCTGGAATAGCGGTAGGCGGCCAGGGTCAGGTTGGTGTTGGTCGGCGCCACCAGCTTGGTGTACGACAGCCGCAGGCTCTGGCCGCTGCGGTCGCCGGCGTCCTGCAGCGTGGTCCAGGCCTGCGTGATGTCGGCGCCGAAGGCGCCCAGGTCCGTGTTCAGCGCGCCGCCGCCCATCACCGCGGTGTAGTCCTGCGCCACAATAAAGCCGCCGTAGCCCGTCACCATATTGCTGATGCCGTGCTGGACCGTGCCCTGCATCATCATCGGCCGGCTGTGGAGCGCGACATTGCGGTACTGCCCCACGGTAATGCTGTAGCGCGTGATGCCCGGGCGCAGCGCATTGACGGCCGCGGCGAAGGGCAGGCGCGAGGTGCGCACGCTGCCGTCGGCTTCGGTGATCATCAGTTCCAGGTCGCCCCCGTATCCGGTCGGATACAGGTCGGTGATCTCGAACGCGCCGGGCGCCACCGTGGTTTCGTAGATGATATTGCCGCTCTGGCGCACCTGCACCCGGGCATTGCTGTTGGCAATGCCGCGCACGACCGGCGCATAGCCGCGTTGCGATTCCGGATACATTCGGTCGTCGCTGGCAATTTGCACGCCGCGGAACCCAAAGCTGTCGAACAGCGCCCCGTCGGTATAGGCCTCGCCGATCACCAGCTGGCTGCGGATCGGCGCCAGCGAACGCTGCAGGCTGGTCTGCACGCTCTGGTAGCGGCTGCCCTCGAAATCGCCATGGGTCAGGTTGCCCACATGACGGAAACGCCAGCCGCCGAAGTTGAAGCCGGCGTTCAGGCCGACGTAGCTCTGCGTGGTCGAGAACCCGCCCGCATCCGAGTGGTAGACGTTGGCGTTGTACTGCAGCCGCGCCGCGGTGACGCCCTCGTCCCAGTACTTGGGATCGACATAGCCGCGGGCCGTGTGCGACATGACGATCTGCGGCACCGAAACGTCCAGCCGCTGCTCGCCGTTGTCGAAGCTGGCGGTGGCATCGGGCACCAGTTCGGGCAGCGCCACGCAGCCTGTCACCAATTTTGCCGAGGCCTCGGGAGAAAGTTTCGACAGGTCGATCCCCATGCGCTCCACCGCGGCCCGGTCGAAGCAGGGTTGCACGTTGCGGGTGTCGTCGCCCACCTGGCGCAGCGTCGCCTCAGTCCGGCCCAGCCAGACATCGTTCACGTAGAGCTCTGCGCGATAGCTTCCCGGCAAGGCCACGTTGCCCTTGTTGAAGCGGCTCACGTCGATGCGGACACCGCCCGGCTGCTGCAGGAAGGTGTCGTTGAACTCGACTTCGGCGAGCATGGTCGACGCGCCGGCACCGGCGGGCGCGGCCCAGGCATTCACGCCGGCAAACAAGGACAACACCACCGCGCTGGCCGGACGCAGCCGCGACGGGAACGACGAGATCTTCTGGGTTTTCATGGTCTATGCCGGATAACTGGCACTGCGCGGGCAAGACTTGCCCCTGCCGCCTGTGCGGCATCGTCAATCGAAGGCATTCAGCCTGGAAGATCGCCGGGCGGTGCCCGGCGCTAGGTCAGCGCAAGATTCAGCGCGAAGTTCAGCGCTAAAGGGCCGGAGCGGAGCCGCTGTCGAGCGCGGCTTCGCCGCGCGCAGAGCCACCGTAGTCATTGATGGTGTTGAAGCGGACTCTGGCGTCGGGGCCCTGCGCCACCTCGCCGGTCAGCGGAAAGCGCCTGGTTTCGCCCGGCCCGATCATGCCGCCGTCTTCAAAGCGGGCAGTCCTGCCACCACCGACCAGTTCGATCCTGGAGAAGGAAACGTGATACGCGCTCGGGTTGGTGCCTTCCAGCGCAGGCTTGCCGCCAGCCTGGGCGACGCGCCAGTGGATCATGGCCGGGGCTTCCTCGGCCGTGCCCTTCAGGCCGGCAGGACGAAAGAACAGCTTGATGCGTGAACGAAATGCCAGCTGCAGCTTGTTGGTATCGGCCTGGTCCGCGCCCGGCTTGGGCGGGATTTCCAGCACGTTGAGCCAGAACACGGATTCGCGGTCCTGCGCCAGCGGCTCGCCGGTGTAGAGGATGCGCAGCGTCTGGCCCTTGCCCGGGTCGATGCGCGACACCGGCGGCGTCACGGTGAACGGCACCTCGATGGTTGCGGGCGTGGCCTTGGGATCGCCCTTGTCGATCCACGCCTGCGTCAATGCGGGCGTCTTGCCTTCGTTGGTCAGCTTGATGGTGGTCTCGCTCTCCTGGGCGCGATAGATGACCCGCGTACCGGCGATGACCACGGAGGCCTGCGCTTGCACTGCACTGAGGAGCCCCAGCGCAACAACGCCGGCGGAAATCAGGGACTTGATCGTCATGTTCTTGCTGGCAGCGGTCGCCAGCTCGGGTGAACCGGCAGCCGGAGCGGCCGCCATATTGGTTTACCGGCGCGACGTCAGGTAGTGCAAGGCGCGGAGCGCGCCGGTATCACGCTCCGCGCCAAGAGGCGCTGGGCTTACTCGTAGGAGAGCGAGTACATCACGCTGGAGTTGGCAGCACCAGCGGTGGCTTGGCCTGTGGCGTAGTACTGCGCGTAGTACCACAGCGTGGCAGCGCCGTTGGTGATGGGAACAGAGTTCGAGCCCTGCGCCCCATCGGTGGCGCCGGCCTTGATCGGGGTATTGGCGGTGCCGCCGTTCAGCAGGCGGATCTGCACGTTCTGGGCGCCGCCCGCCTCCAGGATCAGGTTGCCGGTGGTGCTGTCGGTGGTCGGGCCTGCCTCGAAGAACGTATGCACGTTACCGGTGTCTGGCGTGCAGTTGGTCAGCGCGATGTTGAAGGGCGTCTGTCCGGCAACGTTGCCGGGCGCGTTCAGGATCGAGGCCGAGACCGTCGGCAACTGCACGGCAAAGTTGGTGACACCGGGGCCTTCGCCGTTGCCGTTGATGGTGCAGGTCTGGGCGGTGATGTTGCCACTGAACGTGATGGTGCCATCGACGGCATGGGCAGACTGCGCGCCCATGGCGGTACCGGCAACGATCAGAGCGGCGAGAAGCTTGTTATTGGTCATGATGGGTAATTCAGAGGTTGGTAGGTCAATGGCTTGCGGATCCGGCGGATCCCGCCCTGCCCCGTGCCGCGTGCAACTGTCGATCAGCTTGTGCAGTTGCCGGCCGCCCCGGGGACAAGTGGAATATAGGGATGGGGCTTAATGCCACCAATCAGGCAAGCCTTAGATCTTGTTCGGAATTTTCCCTTTGACATGCCACGGTCAAGCCATGGTGCGTTGACACCACCGGGAGCCCCGTTGCAGGGCCGCCGTTGCGCCCGTCAGGCCGAGCGCGGCAGGCGCACCGATACCGCCAGCCCGCGCGGCTGCGCATTATGGGCGGATACCATGCCGCCATGCGCCGCGATACCCGCATGCGCGATGCTGAGCCCGAGCCCCGCGCCGGCCGGATGGCCCGGGCCGCTGCGCACGCGGTAGAACGGCTCGAACAGGCTTGCCAGCGCTTCGGCCGGCACGCCGGGGCCACCGTCGACGATGTCGAGGCGGATCTCGTGCGCATCGGCCTGCAGCGACACGTTCACCGGCGCGGCCGGGTCGGTGTAGCGGATGGCGTTGCGCAGGATGTTCTCGATGGCGCTGCCCAGGGCCGCGGCATCGGCTTCGAAGCTCAGTTCGTCCGGCGCGGTCCAGTGGATCGCCACGCCGCGGGCCGCGGCCTCGAAGCGGGCATCGGCGACGATCACGTCGACCAGTCCGGCGAGG
>JABFVP010000218.1 GCA_013362725.1 Cupriavidus sp. | reverse complement strand
TGGTCAAGGACTCCACCATCTGCTCGCTGGCGCGCGCCAACGACAAGGACATTGCCCGTGCGGCCGAGGCGCTCAAGCCGGCCAACTCGTTCCGCATCCACACCTTCATCGCCACCTCCGCGCTGCACATGGAGAAGAAGCTGCGCATGACGCCGGACGAGGTCTACCAGCAGGCGCGCCTGGCGGTGCGCTTTGCGCGCCAGTTCACCGACGACCTCGAGTTCTCGCCGGAAGACGGCAGCCGCTCGGACATGGACTTCCTGTGCCGCGTGCTCGAAGGCGTGATCGCCGAGGGCGCGACCACCATCAACCTGCCCGATACCGTCGGCTACGCCGTGCCGGAAGGCTATGCCGAACTGATCCGCTCGGTGCGCGAGCGCATTCCCAACTCGGACAAGGCGGTCTGGTCGGTGCACTGCCATAACGACCTGGGCATGGCCGTGGCCAACTCGCTGGCAGCAGTCAAGATGGCCGGCGCGCGCCAGATCGAATGCACCATCAACGGCCTCGGCGAGCGCGCCGGCAACACCAGCCTGGAAGAAGTGGTGATGGCGGTGAAGACGCGCCGCGACTACTTCAACCTGGACCTCGGCATCGACACCACGCAGATCGTGCCGGCGTCCAAGCTGGTGTCGCAGATCACCGGCTTCGCGGTGCAGCCGAACAAGGCCGTGGTCGGGGCCAATGCCTTCGCGCATGCCTCGGGCATCCACCAGGATGGCGTGCTCAAGGCGCGCGACACCTACGAGATCATGCGCGCCGAAGACGTGGGCTGGACCGCCAACAAGATCGTGCTGGGCAAGCTGTCGGGCCGCAACGCCTTCAAGCAGCGCCTGCAGGAACTCGGTATCGAGCTCGAGAGCGAGGCAGAGGTCAACGCCGCCTTTACGCGCTTCAAGGAGCTGGCCGACCAGAAGGCCGAGATCTTCGACGAGGACATCGTCGCCATCGTCTCGAACGAGGCCCAGCACGACGCCAACGAACACTTCCGCTTTATCTCGCTGTCGCAGCGCTCCGAGACCGGCGAGCGCCCGCATGCGCGCGTGGTGTTCAGCATGGACGGCCAGGAGCAGAGCGGCGAGGGCGAGGGCAACGGCCCGGTCGACGCCACCCTGCATGCGATCGAGTCGCGCGTGGCCAGCGGCGCCGAGATGGTGCTGTATTCGGTGAACGCCATCACCGGCGGCACCGAGGCGCAGGGCGAAGTGACGGTGCGCCTGTCCAAGGCCGGCCGCATCGTCAATGGCGTGGGCACCGACCCGGATATCGTCGCGGCCTCGGCCAAGGCCTACCTGGCCGCGCTGAACAAGCTGCACGACAAGGCCGTGCAGAAGATCAACCCGCAGATCTGACCCAGGCCCCTGCGCTGACGGCGGAAGGCCTACCCGGCCCGAACGTACGGACCAGGCCCGCCATTCCCGACCCGGGGATGGCGGGCTTTTTCATTGGCCCAGTCAGAACGGGCGGCGCTCGTCGGGATCGTAGAGCGGGTCGGGCGTGATCTGGGTCCGCCGCAGCACGCCGGCATCGTCGAAATAGAAGTGGAACAGCGACGGCCATACGTCTTCATGGCGGAAGCGGTAGGACCAGACCTCGTTGCGCATGCGCGGGTAGTAGCTGACCGGCAGCCGCGTCATGCCGAAGTGCTCGGCCACGTCGCGCTTGGTCCAGGTGTTGACCTGCGCCTTGTACAGCTCCGGCGTCGACAGCATGTTGCGGAACGCGGTCAGGTTGCCGTTGCGGTCGAAGTCGGCGCCATAGGCATACTGGCCCATCGGCTGCTTCGAGTAGATCCAGCGCGCGGTGCCGTCGCGCAGCGGGAACACATCGGTGGGCGGCCCGAACATGGCTTGCACCGCGGCCTGCGGCTGGCCCACCAGCCGGCTCCCTTCCTGCTCCGGCATCAGCGTGGCGCAAGCGGACAGCACGGCGACGCCCAGCGCCAGCACCAGACGACGCGAGCCCTTGGCGATGACGGAATTCATGGCTGGACCTCGATCGATGTATGGGTGTGGATACCGCCAGTGTAGTCCCGGCGGCGGCCAGTGTGTGCGTTCGGCGCTGCTTTTGTGCCGATCCGCCGATAACGCGGCCGGTTCTCCATGGAACTGGCGGTACGGATGTTGTCCGCGGCGGCATTTGCCC
This sequence comes from Cupriavidus sp., assembly GCA_013362725.1. Lineage (GTDB taxonomy): Bacteria > Pseudomonadota > Gammaproteobacteria > Burkholderiales > Burkholderiaceae > Cupriavidus. The sequence goes on along the minus strand of JABFVP010000218.1, from coordinate 797 downwards.
GCAGCGGGACGCTGCCGTACCATCCAGCGCTTTCCAGGAGAGACGAATGACGGTTGCGGTGCGGTGGCGGGGATGGCTGGGCGGATTGTTGCTGGCGGCTGCGGCTAGCGCGTCGGCGCAGGAGCCGATCCGGCTGGGCATGATCGATGGCCTGTCCGGTCCCTTCGCCAATGCCGGCGAAGCGGTGGCGCGCAACCTGCGCCTGGCGATCGAGCGCATCAACGCGCGCGGCGGCGTCAAGACCGCCGACGGCGCGCGGCCGCTCGAGCTGGTCACCTTCGACAGCAAGGGCAATGTCGATGAAAGCCTGATCCAGCTGCGCGCGCTGACCGACAAGCGCATCCCCTTTGTCTTGCAGGGCAACAGCTCGGCGGTAGCGGGCGCGCTGGTGTCGGCCATCAACCGCCATAACGCGCGCCAGCCGGACGCGCGCGTGCTGTTCCTGAACTATTCGGCGGTCGATCCCAGCCTGACCAACGAGAACTGCAGCTTCTGGCATTTCCGCTTCGACGCCAGCGCCGACATGCGCATGCAGGCGCTGACCGAAGTCATCCTCCATGACCAGGCGGTGCGCCGCGTGTACCTGATCGACCAGGACTACAGCTTCGGCCACCAGGTGGCGCGCTCGGCGCGCGAGATGCTGGCGGCGCGCCGGCCCGATATCCAGATCGTCGGCGACGAGTTCCACCCGATCGGCAAGATCAAGGACTTCGCGCCGTATATCGCCAAGATCCAGGCCAGCGGGGCCGATGCGGTCATCACCGGCAACTGGGGCACCGACCTGACGCTGAGGGTCA
>JABFVP010000515.1 GCA_013362725.1 Cupriavidus sp. | reverse complement strand
GCTGGCAAAATGACTGGTCCGGCGCGCGGCCGACACGCCGTGCCGCGGGCCGCGGCGCAGGTCGCGACCTGCGTCCGTGCCGCCCCTCCTTCCGTTTCCTCCCCCAAGGATCTCACGATGAAGCTCGTCATCGGCAACAAGAACTATTCCTCCTGGTCGCTGCGCCCCTGGCTGCTGCTGCGCCAGGCCGGCATTGATTTCGAGGAAGTGCAGGTGCGCCTGTTCACCGGCAGCTTCGCCGCCGAGATCGCCCGCTACTCGCCGGCGGGCAAGGTGCCGGTGCTGGTCGACGGCGACGTCACCGTGTGGGATTCGCTGGCGATCTCCGAATACGTGGCCGAGCGCTTCCCCGAGAAGCAGCTATGGCCAGTGGACCCCGCCGAGCGCGCGGTGGCGCGCGCGATCTGCGCCGAGATGCATTCCGGCTTCGTCAACGTGCGCAACCAGTTGCCGATGAACGTGACCGCGGTGCTGCCCGGGCGCGGCTGGAACGTGGCGGTGCAGCGCGAGGTCGAGCGCATCGCCGCGATCTGGGACGGGCTGCGCAAGCAGCATGCGGCGCGCGGGCCGTTCCTGTTCGGCACCTTCACCGTCGCCGACGCGTTCTATGCGCCGGTGGTGAGCCGCTTCGCCACCTACGGCATTCACCTGCCGGACGAGCGCGAAGACGCCAAGGCCTATGCCGACTTCATGCTGGCACTGCCGGCGATGCAGCAATGGATTGCCGGCGCGCGCGAGGAACGCGATTTCCTCGCCGACGACGAGCCGTACCGGCTGGCCCCGGACCGTGCCGATGCGATAATCGTCACTCACTAGCAATCACGCCGGCACCGGGCCACTACCCCGGCTCCCGTGCCGGCGCATGACAAGGCCACAACCATGCAGGTGTATGCCGTGGGCGGCGCGATCCGCGACGAACTGCTGGGCAAGCCCAGCCAGGACCGCGACTACGTGGTCGTCGGCGCGACCCCGGCGGAGATGGAAGCCGCCGGCTACCGCCCGGTCGGCAAGGATTTCCCGGTGTTCCTGCATCCGCGCACGCAGGAGGAGTACGCGCTGGCCCGCACCGAGCGCAAGACCGCGATGGGCTACAAGGGCTTCGCCTTCTACTGCGAGCCCGACGTCACGCTGGAAGACGACCTGATCCGGCGCGACCTGACCATCAACGCGATGGCGCGCGCGGTCGATGCCGACGGCAACCTGACCGGGCCCGTGATCGATCCGCACGGCGGCCAGCGCGACCTGGCCGCGCGCCGGTTCCGCCATGTCTCCGACGCCTTTGCCGAAGACCCGGTGCGCATCCTGCGGCTGGCGCGCTTTGCCGCGCGCTTCCACGACTTCAACGTCGCCGCCGAAACCATGCGGCTGATGCGCGAGATGGTCGCCGCGGGCGAGGTCGATGCGCTGGTGCCCGAGCGCGTGTGGCAGGAACTGGCGCGCGGGCTGATGGAGGCACGGCCGTCGCGGATGTTTGAGGTGCTGCGCGAATGCGGCGCGCTGGCGCGGCTGCTGCCCGAGCTCGAGCGGCTGTGGGGCGTGCCGCAGCGCGCCGACTTCCACCCCGAGGTCGATACCGGCGTGCACGTGATGATGGTGATCGACTGCGCCGCGGCGCTCGACGCACCGCTGCCGGTGCGCTTTGCCGCGCTGGTGCATGACCTGGGCAAGGGCACCACGCCCGCCGACGTGCTGCCGCGCCATATCGGCCACGAGCTGCGCAGCGTCAAGCTGCTGGAAGAGGTCTGCGCGCGCTTGCGCGTGCCCAACGAATGCCGCGACCTGGCGCTGGTGGTGGCGCGGGAGCATGGCCATATCCACCGCTCGCTGGAGCTCGGCGCCGCCGCCGTGGTGCGGCTGCTGGAGCGCTGCGATGCACTGCGCAAGCCCGCTCGCTTCGCCCAGGCGCTGCAGGCCTGCGAGGCCGACAAGCGCGGGCGCAAGGGCTTCGAGCACAGCGACTACCCGCAGGCCGCGCGCCTGCTGGCAGCGCGCGAGGCCGCGGCGTCGGTCGATGCGGGCGCGATCGCGCGCGCCTGCGCCGACGACGTGGCGCAGATCAAGGACCGCGTCCATGCCGCGCGGGTGGAAGCCGTGGCGCAGCGGCTCGGGGCGCAGCCGGGCGACTGAGCCCGTGCTGGCAGACGGCCCGAGGCTCTACAGCAGCTTGCCGATCACCAGCGCAATCAGCGAGATCAGGATCGTCGACGCGAACGGCAGCACGAACTCGCGCCCGAACACGCGGAAACGCAGGTCGCCGGGCAGCCGGCCCAGCCCGACCTTCTGCAGCCACGGCAGCGCCGCGGACAGGATGATCACGCTCAGGAAGATGGTCAGGGTCCAGCGCAGCATGGCGGCTCCGGTGCCGTTAGAGGGCGTGGCAGCGGTCGCCGCGGGCAAAGCCGGCCAGCGGCTCGCTGTCTTCCAGTCCGTGGTCGAGCCCGCGCGTGAGCGCGATCACCTTGAACAGTTCGCCCATCTCGGCCTCGGACAGCAGCTTCTGCACCGCATTGGCCTGCGGCAGGAAGGCGCGCGCGTCGGACGGGTCCAGCGCCATCAGCAGGTCGGTGATGCCGGCATTCATCAGGAAGCGCGCCTGCGAGGCAAAGCCCGCCACGGTCAGCCCTGACTCGACCGCCGCGTGCGCGATGCCGCTGAAGTTGACGTGCGCGGTGATGTCCTGCAGGCCGGGGTACAGGAACGGGTCCGGGTGCGCATGATGGCGGTAATGGCACATCAGCGTGCCGCCGGCGCGCTGCGGATGGTAGTACTCGCGGCCGGGAAAGCCGTAGTCGATGAAGAAGGCCGCGCCGCGCGCCAGCATGGCGCCGACCGCGCGCGTGAAGCCCTCGGCCTCGGCATGGGTTTCGGTGACGAGGTCATGGTCGCCGGGGATGGCGCGCAGCGCCGCCGGCACGTCGGCATCGGCGAGCGCCCGGTCGTCG
>JABFVP010000107.1 GCA_013362725.1 Cupriavidus sp. | reverse complement strand
CGTTGACGGCTTCGGCGGCAGTACTCGCGCCGGCGCTTTCGGTCGAGCCGTGTCCGACGAAGTTGACCAGCAGGATGATCACGATGATCGGCACCAGGAACGCCGCGATCACGACTGCGATCAACTGCTTCGGGGTTTTGATGGGAGACTCGTGTTCGGGGTGTTCGTTGTGGACGTCGCTCATACAGAACTCTCAGTTTTGCAGGAAACCTTCTGGCCGCTTACGCTCGGCTTGCTTTTTCTGGCCCTGGTGTGGCCCTTCGCTGACCACTATCCGGCCCCATCCGGACCGCCCGCGCTCCCCTGCGGCCCTTGCCTGACTTGGGTCTGTTGCCATTTGCGTACCTCGGACTGTCTCCCGGACCGGGGCCCGATTGTCGCCGACAACCAGCCGCCCGGATTTGACCCCGGTCGACTCGTTGCGCCGACGGCGCGACGGGCACGATTTGACGCAAATAGCTGGCGATTATAGCGCCAAAGCCCCCCTGCCAGTGCCAAAAAGCGGCGGTTGCGAGACGTTCCCGGGCGCGCCTATCGGCCCCGCATGGACGGCGCCGGGCAAAAGCGGTATCCTATGCGACTTTCCTGCGGCGGCATTCGCCCGCCGCAACCGCTGTACCCGCAAAACCGGTTGCAAAACCGTCCTGTGCGCCCGTAGCTCAATGGATAGAGTACTGCCCTCCGAAGGCAGGGGTTGCTGGTTCGATCCCAGCCGGGCGCGCCAATTTTCCTCCGCTGTGCCATGCCGTGTCCGCGTCCCGTCGGGCAGGCTTTAACTCGCGCGACGAAAACTTTCAGCACGCGATCGGGCAGTGGCGCGTGCCCGTGCTGATAGATTCACACACTCCACTGAACCGGGCGCGCCGATGGCGCCGATCTTCAGACAGCCATGGCTATTCCGACCAACCGCATTCGCTGGCTGGCTACGCTGGCAGTGGCCGGTGCAAGCGCCGCAGCCGTTGCCACGCCACTGAGCCTGCCTGGCTCCCTGCCTAACATGGCCGGGCTGGGCATCGGCTCCACCACCGAGTTTGCCGGCGGCAAGGACCGCATGGTCGGCGTGGTGCCCGGCCTGCGCTATGTCACGCCGGGCGGGCGGCTGCTGGAATGGTACGGGCCGTATGCGCAGTTCAATTTCGGCGCACTGACGGGTTTCCAGTGGGGCCCGGCCGTCGGGCTGCGCCTCGGCCGCAACAACGTCGACGACCCGGTCGTGGCTCAGGTGCATGAGATCGACACCACCGTGGAAGCGGGCGGGTACATTGGCTATGAATACCTTAACTCCGGACGTGTCCCATGGCGGCTGCGCGGCGGCATCAACGTGATGACCAACGCAGGCATCGTCTACGGCGGCAGCCGCGTCACCGCCACCGGCAGCTTCTGGATGCCGCTGCACCAGCGCCTCTTTGCGGGCGTGGGCCTGGGCGCGACCTGGGTCAGCGGCAGTTTCAACCGTACCTACTTCGGCGTGACTCCGGCGGACTCGGCAGCGAGCGGCCTGCCCGCTTACAGCCCAGGCGGCGGGCTGGAGCAGTTTACGGGCTGGCTGGCGATGATCTACCAGTTCGACAAGCACTGGTATGGCGGCGCGATGGTGTATGGCCAGCACCTGGCCGGCGCGGCCGCCGACAGCCCCATCGTGACCCAGCGCGGCACGCGCAACCAGATCACGTATGGCGTCGGCATCGCCTATGCATGGCGCTAGGCCGGAGTGCGCTTGCTATGATCGAGGCATGACCGACGACCTCGTCATCCCTCATCACGAATACCTGATCACTGCGATCCGGGCCCAGGGGGCGGGCGGCCAGAACATCAACAAGGTGTCGAACGCCGTGCACCTGCGCTACGACGTGCGCGCGTCGTCGCTCGCGCCCGACCACAAGGAGCGGCTGCTCGCGCTGCATGACCACCGCATCACGCGCGACGGCGTGGTGGTGATCAAGGCGCAGCAGTTCCGCAGCCTGGACCAGAACCGCGACGAGGCGGTGCGGCGCTTGCACGAGCTGGTGCGCAGCGTGGCCACGCCGCCGCGCGTGCGCCGGCCGACACGGCCGACGCTGGCATCGCGCCAGCGCCGGCTGGAGAGCAAGAGCCAGCGCAGTCAGGTCAAGTCGCTGCGCGGCCGGGTGTTCGACTGAGCCTTGCCTTAGCGTGCCGACTGCAGCGCGGCGATGCGCTGCTCGATCGGCGGGTGGCTCGAAAACAGCGCCATCCACGACTTGCCGCCGGCGATGCCCATCGCCTGCATGTTCTGCGGCAGCCCGTCCGGATCCAATCCGCCCAGGCGGCGCAGCGCCGCGACCATCGGCGTCGGGGTGCCCATCATGCCGGCGGCGCCGGCATCGGCGCGGAACTCGCGCCGGCGCGAGAACCAGGCCACGATGATGCTGGCCAGGATGCCGAACACGATCTCGCACACGATCACGGTGACCATGTAGCCGATGCCGGGGCCGCTCGACTCCTCGTCGTTCTTGCGCAGCATCGAATCGACAAAGTAGCCAACCACGCGCGCCAGGAAGATCACGAACGTGTTGACCACGCCCTGGATCAGCGTCAGCGTGACCATGTCGCCGTTGGCGACGTGCGCCACCTCGTGCGCGAGCACGGCCTCGACTTCTTCATGCGACATCGATTGCAGCAGGCCGGTGGAGACCGCCACCAGCGAGCTGTTCCTGGTGGCGCCGGTGGCGAAGGCATTGGGTTCGCCCTCGTAGATGGCCACTTCCGGCATCGGCAGGCCGGCGCACTGCGCCAGCTTTTCGACGGTCTGCACCAGCCACAGCTCGGTGCTGGTGCTGGGATGGGTGATGACCTGCGCGCCGGTCGACCACTTGGCGATGGTCTTGGACATCAGCAGCGAGATAAAGGCGCCGCCGAAGCCCATCAGCGCGGCAAATGCCAGCAGCGTGCCCAGGTTCAGCCCGTTGGCGGTCAGGAAGCGGTTCACCCCGAGC
>JABFVP010000723.1 GCA_013362725.1 Cupriavidus sp. | reverse complement strand
GACACCGGGCTGTCGCGCCAGTATTCGCTGTGCGGCGATCCGGACGACGCGGCGGCGCTCGAGATCGCGGTGCTGCGCGATCCCGCCAGCCGCGGCGGCTCGGCGTGGATCCACGACAGCGTCAGGGCCGGCGACCGGCTGCGCATCCGCGGCCCGCGCAACCATTTCCGCTTCGATGAGCAATGCGGGCGGGCGATCTTCATCGCCGGCGGCATCGGCGTCACGCCGGTGAGCGCGATGGCGCGGCGCGCGCGCGCGCTTGGCATCGACTACACCTTCCATTACTGCGGGCGCTCGCGCCAGGCCATGGCCATGCTCGATGAACTGCAGGCGCTGCACGGCGCGCGGCTGCACATCCATGCCAGCGACGAAGGCCGGCGCGCCGACTTCGGCAAGCTGCTGGCGCAGCCCGACGCGGACACCCGGATCTATGCCTGCGGCCCGCAGCGCCTGCTTGATGCGCTGGCCGAATGCTGCGCGGCGTGGCCGACCGATGCGCTGCGCGTGGAGCATTTCGTCTCGCGGCTGGGCACCCTGGATGCGTCGAAAGAGCAGCCGTTTACCGTCGAGCTGAAGGACTCCGGCCTGGTGCTGGAAGTACCGGCGGGACAGACCCTGCTGGGCGCGCTGCGCGCCGCCAATATCGACGTGCAGAGCGACTGCGAGGAAGGTTTGTGCGGCTCGTGCGAAGTGCGCGTGCTGGCGGGCCAGGTCGACCACCGCGACGTGGTGCTGACGCGCGCCGAGCGCGACGCCAACCATCGCATGATGGCGTGCTGCTCGCGCGGCTGCGGCGGCGGCCGGCTGGTGCTGGAACTCTGAGCGCCCGTTGCAACGTAGGACAAAACCTGACAACGGCCGCAAGGACACAGGGCTAAAGTAGCAGCGCACCCGCCGCCCCCGTTCTGTTTGCGTCATGCCCCCTGAGCCCGCCGCCATCCATGCCATTCCCGATCCCGCTCCCTGCCGCGGGCGCCGCACCGCCATCCGCCTGTCGTTGCTGGCTGCGGCACTTGCCCTTTCCGCCACACCAGGCGCCACACTAGCCGCCACGCAAGCCGCCACGCAAGCCGCGACCATGGCCGCACCGCCGCTGTCGGAGCTTGCCACGCTGTTGCTGGGCACGGTGCGCGGCAAGCCGACCGGCATGCACGGGGTCACGCGCCTGACCACCGGCGACGCCGACCGGCAATTGCGCCTGGCGTGCCAGGAGCTGATGCGCGCGGGCCCGGTCGACCTCGACGACACCACGCGCTTCGATGGCTGCGTGGCGCGGCCCGGCAAGATCGTCGACTTTCACCTGAAAGTCTCCGGCATCGATGCCAGCCGCGACGATACCCGCGATTTCATGGCCACGGCCAAGCCGATCCTGGAGCGGGGCATCTGCCGCAACCCGGATGTCCCGGTGCTGGGCAAGCTGGGAATCCGGCTGCGCTATCACTATGCGGTCGGACCGAAGCCGCTGGTGCTGCTCGACATCCCGCCCGACCAGTGCCGCGGCAAGTGAGGCGACGCCCTCAGCCCGCCCGTCCGCTCCCCAGCACCTCTTCGCACACCGCCAGCCACGCCCGCGCCGCGTGCGACAGGTAGCGCCCCGGCGACCAGATATGAGCCATGGTCCAGTCCACCGCGGGTTCGGTCAGGCGCGCCATGGCCAGCGTGTCGTGCGCCTGCAGGCGCTCGGCCAGCGGCTGCGGCAGGAAGGTGGTGCCCAGCCCCGCCGCCGCCATCGACGCCAGGAAGTCCCAATGCCCGCTGCGCGCCACCACGCGCGGCTCGATGCGGGCTTCCAGGAAGGCCTGCCACAGCTTGCGCGTGAGCGAGAAATCCTCGGTCAGCATCACCAGCGGCTCGTCGCGCAGCGCCGCCAGCGACACCGTGCGCCCGCGCGCCCACGCCGCCTTGCGCGGCCCCACCGCCCAGATCGGATAGCGGCCGAACTGGCGCGTTTCCAGCGCCAGGCCGCTGTCGCCCGGCAGCACCGTGGCGCCCACTTCCAGCTCGCCGCCGGCCACCAGTTGCTCCACCACCTGCCCGCCGTGCTCGTCAAGCGTCAGTGACAGGTTGGGATAGCGCTGCCGGAACGCGCTGACCGCCGGCGAGAAGAACAGGTTGACCATCGGCGGGATGCCGACCGCCAGCTGCCCGCGTCCCAACGAGGACAGGTCGGCGACCTCGAGCGTCAGCCGGTGCACCACGCCCAGCGCCTCCTGGCCGCGCTCATAGACCACGCGGCCGACGTCGGTCAGGCGCACGCTCTTGCCTTCTCGGATCAGCAGCGGCTGGCCGACCTCATCCTCGAGCTGGCGCACCATCTTGCTGATGGTCGACTGGGTCACGAACAGCGACGAGGCGGCCTGGGTAAAGCTGCGCAGCCGCGCAGTCTCGACGAAATAGCGCAGTGCGCGGATATCGATGGGCATGTTGGCGTGGAGGGGGACAACGCACCCCATGAATAACGCGAATGGAAAAACCAATATTAAATCATGATTGGAATGCGACAGGTGCGGCTACACTTCGCTCCCAACCTGTCGCCCCTGCCCAGACCGCGCCCTCAATGAAGCACGGAGCGGCAGGCGGCGGCAAGCGCCCCCAACCATCCCTTCAAGACCCCGCTCCATGGCTAGCTGGCCGAATGCACGACAGTGGCTGTTTTCGCTGAAGGCATTCGCCGCCGCGATGCTCGCGCTCTACATCGCGCTGGCGCTGGGGCTGGCGCGGCCGTACTGGGCCATGGCGACGGTGTACTTCGTCTCGCATCCGCTCACCGGCGCGACCCGCTCCAAGGCGGCGTATCGCGTTGCCGGCACGGTGCTGGGCGCCACCGCCGCGGTGGCGACGGTGCCGCAACTGGTCAACATGCCGATCGTGCTGATGGGCGCGATCGCGCTGTGGATCAGCGTGCTGGTGTACCTGTCGCTACTGCAGCGCACGCCGCGCAGCTATGTGTGCCTG
>JABFVP010000217.1 GCA_013362725.1 Cupriavidus sp. | reverse complement strand
GTCCAGGTCCAGCAGCGGGCGTTGCGCGGCGAGCACGTCGAGCTGTGTGCCCAGGCCCGCCTGGTAGCGCGCGGTGGCGATGTCCCAGGCCTGGCGGGCGGCATCGCGCGCCTGCGTGGCCGAGACGATCTGGCCGTCCAGCGAGCGTGCGGTGTGCAGCGCATCGGCCACTTCGCGCAGCGCGCCGACCAGCGTCTGGTTGTAGTTGGCGACGGCGAGGTCGTAATCGGCGTCGCTCTTCATCAGCTGGTTGCGCAAACGGCCGCCGTCGAAGATCGGCAGGCTGATCGCCGGGCCGCCCTGCAGCAGCAACGCATCGCTGCTGAAAAGGTCGCCGAGGTTGCCCGCGGCCAGTCCGGCCATCGCGCTGAGGTTGATGGTCGGGTAGAACGCGGCCTTGCTGGCCTTGATGCCGTGCTGCGCCGATTCCACGCGCCAGCGCGCGGCGACGACGTCGGGGCGGTGGCCCAGCAGTTCGCTCGGCAGCACGGACGGCACGCCGGGCGTCGTTGCCTTGAGCACCGTCGGGCGGGCGATGTCGAGACCGCGATCGGGGCCCTTGCCCAGCAGCGCGGCGAGCGCGTGGCGGGCGATTTCGACCTCGTGCTCGCTGGCCTGGATCTGCTGCTGCGCACTGGCCACGGCGCTTTCGGCCTGGCGGATCTGCAACTGGTTGTCGAGGCCGGCGGCGACGCGCTGGCGACCGAGTTGGAGCAGCGACGTGGCGCGCTCGGAATCGGCGGTGGCGACATCGTGCGCGTCGAAGGCCTGCGCCAGCGCGACGTAGGTGCGGGCGATGCCGGACGACAGCGTCAGGCGCGCGGCCTGCGCATCGACTTCGGCGGCGCGGGCCTGGCCCAGCGCGGCCTGGTACTTGGCTTTCTCGCCACCCCAGAAATCGAAGGTGTACTTGAAGTTGAGCCCGAGCAGGCCGATGCCCTGGTACGAACCGCCGAGCGGATCGGGCGCGACGGTCTCGGGAATCTGCAGGCCGGAATACTGCGCGGTGGCACCGAGCGTCGGCTTGCGTGCGGCGTCGGCCAGGCCCGCCTGTGCGATTGCCTGGCGCACGCGCGCGTCGGCGGCCTCGAGGCTGGGCGTGCCTTGCAGCGCCTCATCGATCAGCGCATTGAGTTGCGCATCGCCGAGCGTGGTCCACCAGTTGCCGTCCGGGAAACCGGCGTCGGAGGCGGCGAGGCTACGCTGCGCCTGCAACGTATCGGCGTCGACCGGATGACCTTCGGGTGCCAGGCCGCGCGAACTGGCGCAACCGGCCAGCAGCAGCGCCACGGCCATCGCGGTCAACACGGGTTTCAGCCCGCGTTGCGGGCGTTCGAGGTGAAGGGACATGGCTCAGGAACCGGTTAGAGAGAGGTTGTCGCGCACCTGCTCCAGCAGGCGCGTGAGTTGTTCGCGCTCGGCATCGCTCATGCCGGCCATGGCGCGCTCGCGCACGCGCTGGCCGCATTCGTTGACGTCCTGCCACATCGACAGGCCGGCCGGCGTCAGATGGATCTGCAACGCGCGGCGGTCGACGGGGTCGGCCACGCGCGTGACGAAGCCCTTGGCTTCCAGCTTGTCCAGCAAGCGCGTCATCGCGCCGGGGTTGAGCTCGGCATGGCGGGCCAGGTCGGTCACTCCGGCCGAGCCGCCGGCCAGCATCTTCAGGGTGATGTACTGGCTGAAGGTGAGCTCATGCCCGGCTGCGGCCAGCTCGTGCTCCATGCGCGCCCACATGGCATCGCGGACCTGCCGGAAGAGCAGGCCGAGCGTGGATCCGCTGCAGGCGGGAAGGGACGGGTTCGTCATGGCGCGGCATATTCCTCGCCCGTGCAATATTTGTCAATGCAAATATTGTTGCGGCAATGGAACGCCGGGTGGACGGATTCTGAACAGCGGGGAGAGGCGGCTTAGCCGGTACGGCCGAGGATCTGCTCGAGCACGAACTTGCTGCCGAAGAAGGCCAGCACCAGCAGGGCCATCGCGGCCAGGGTCCAGCGCACAGCCACCGTGCCGCGCCAACCGTAGCGCCAGCGCCCCAGCAGCAGGCCGCCGAAGGCCAGCCAGGACAGCACGCTGAGCACGGTCTTGTGGACCAGGTGCTGGGCCAGCAGGTTCTGCACGAACAGCAGGCCGGTCAGCAGCGTCGCCGTGAGCAGCACGAAACCGACGGCGATGGTGCGGAAGAGCAGGGTTTCCAGTTCGACCAGCGGCGGCAGCGCCCGCAGCCAGTGGTGGAACTCGCGCCGGCGCAATGCGCGCTCCTGCAGCCACAGCATCACCGCCAGCAACGCGGCGATGGCCAGCGTCGCGTAGGCGAGCAAGGCCGTCCAGGCGTGCAGTTGCAGGCGCCAGTCGAGCGCTTCGGTCAGCACGTGGCCGTGGCGGTGGTAGCCGGTGAGGGTGAGCGCCGCCAGGGGAAACACCACCACGCCCAGCGCGGCCATGCGACCGCCGGCCCCGACCAGCGTGGTCAACGCCGCCATGCCCAGCCCGACCAGCGACATCGCCGCATAGAAATGCATGTCCGCCCCGCCGGCGCTGCGCCAGGCCAGCAGGTGCGTGGCGCCGTGCAGGAGGACGCCGCCCGCCGCCGGCAGCAGCCAGATCCGGGAACGCTGATTGCGCTGCACGCCGGTGACGAGCAGTGCGGCCGCGATCAGGTACAGGGCGACGGCGATGAGAACGATTGTCATCGAATCAGTGTCGCACAGGCATGCGGGCAACCGCAGCGTGTCGCCTGGCGGGGCGGGGCGGGGCGATGGGGCGCCGGGCTATACTTTGCGACCTGCTGCTTTCCACCCGCAGCCATCCGTAGCTTCTCGATTAGGTAGCGTCCGCATGTTCGAATCCCTGACCCAGCGCCTGTCCGGCACCATCGAGCGCCTGCGCGGCCGCGGCCGCCTGACCGAGGAGAACATCCGCGAGTCGCTGCGCGAGGTGCGCATCGCCCTG
>JABFVP010000360.1 GCA_013362725.1 Cupriavidus sp. | reverse complement strand
CGCGTGCGGGACATCGCCGGCCAGCAGCGCGTGGTCGGTCTGCGCGGGCTTGCCGTGCGTGATGGTGCCGGTCTTGTCCAGCGCCAGCCAGGCCAGCTCGCGGCCCTGCTCCAGGTAGGCCCCGCCCTTGACCAGGATGCCGCGCCGCGCGGCCGCGGCCAGCCCGCTGACGATGGTGACGGGCGTCGAGATCACCAGCGCGCACGGGCAGGCGATCACCAGCAGCACCAGCGCCTTGTAGATCCAGTCCACCCAGCCGCCGTCCGCCAGCAGCGGCGGCACCACCGCCACCGCCAGCGCGATCGCGAACACCGTGGGCGTGTAGATGCGCGCGAACTGGTCGACAAAGCGCTGCGTGGGCGCGCGGCTGCCCTGCGCAGCCTCCACCGCATGGATGATGCGCGCCAGCGTCGAGTCGCTGGCGGGCGCGGTCACGATGTACTCCAGCTCGCCGGACTGGTTGATCGAACCAGCGTAGAGCGCATCGCCTTCGGCCTTGTCGACCGGCACGCTTTCGCCGGTGATGGGCGCCTGGTCCAGCGCCGACTGGCCGCGCACGACCTTGCCGTCGAGCGCCACGCGCTCGCCCGGGCGCAGCCGCACCAGCGTGCCGACGGCCACGCCGGCGGCCGGCACGGTGTCCCAGCTGCCATCGGCGCGGCGCACCGTGGCAAGTTCCGGCGCCATCGCCATCAGGCCGCGGATGGCATTGCGGGCGCGGTCCAGCGACGCCGCCTCGATGCGCTCGGCCAGCGCGAACAGCACCATCACCATCGCCGCTTCCGGCCACTGGCGCAGCAGCAGCGCGCCGGTCACGGCGATGCTCATCAGCGCGTTGATGTTCAGGTTGCCGTTGCGCAGCGCGATCCAGCCCTTGCGATAGGTGGTAAGCCCGCCCAGCGCCACCGCGGCGAGTGCCAGCACCGCCGGCAGCCACGGCAGACCCAGGCCCAGCCATTCCGTCGCCTCGGCCCCCAGCGCGGCGACACCGGCCAGCGCCAGCGGCCACCACGGCTTGCGCGCGGCGGCTTCGGGCAGCACTTGCTGCGCGGCTTCGGCGCTGAGCGGCACCGGCCGCATGCCCAGGCTTTCGATGGCGCGGGCCAACGGCTCCGCCGACGGCAGCGTGTGGTGCACCGTCAGCACGCGCTGGATCAGGTTGAATTCGAGCGCGGCAATGCCGGCCATGCCGCCCAGCTTGTTGCGGATCAGCGTTTCCTCGGTCGGGCAATCCATGGCGTCGATGCGCCAGGCAGCGGTGCTGGCGCCGGCCGGTACCTCGACCGCTGCCGGCGGCGTCAGCGCGACGGTCGACGCGCACCCGCCGCCGCAACACGCGGCAGCCGCCGGCTCAGGGTCATGGGTGTGGTCATGGGAGTGGCCGTGACCGTGATGAGCGTGGTCGTGCGCATGGCCGGCGCCATGCGACCTATCGTGCTGGACGGCGTGATCATGTGGAAGGGCGTCTTCAGGTGACGTGCGAGCCATGTCTTGTTGTTCGCGCTGGTTTGACCTGATGACATTGAAGACCCTGTAGCGGCTACAGAGTCAAGCGGCATGGCCGCCGTGATGCCGGGCATGCCGCGGCGGGCCGCTAGTGCTCGCAGTTGACCATCCACGACATGCCGACGCGGTCCACCAGCATGCCGACGCCTTCGGCCCAGAAGGTCTTCTGGTACGGCACCACGACCTGGCCGCCCTGGCTCAGGTCCTCGAAGATGCGCCGGCCTTCGTCGCGGCCGACCCCGCCCACCGACAGGCTGAAGCCGCTGAACGCCGGGCGCTCGCCGGGACGCCCATCCGAGGCCATCACCTGGTTCTCGCCGATCTGCAGATTGGCGTGCATCACCTTGTCTTTCCAGTCGTCGGGCACCGCCATGCCCTGGTCCGGCGGAGCCTCCTTGTAGCGCATCGCAAACGTGACTTGCGCACCGAGCACCTTGGCGTAAAAGGCCACCGCCTCGTCGAAGCGGCCGCCGAAATCCAGATAGGGTTGCACCTGCATGTTGCTCTCCTGGTTGTCCATCGGGTTGCATGACATGGAACTGCCGGCCGCTGCGCAGCGGTTGCGTCCGGCACGCGCGCCATTATGCGCGCGCGCCGGGCCAGTGCAAGAGCGGGTTCAGGATACGGCGGCGGAGGCGGCGGGCACCGGCATCGCCACCGGCTCGGCCGGGAACTGCAGCGTGAACACGGTCATGCCGTCGACGCTGCGCACCGTCACGCTGCCGCCGTGCAGCCGCATGATGGTGTCGACGATGGCCAGCCCCAGCCCCGTCGATGCAGCCGAGTTGCGCCGCGACGGATCGGCCCGGTAGAAGCGGCCGAAGATGTGCGGCAGCGTCTCCGGCGGGATCGCAGGGCCCGCGTTGCTGACGCGGATGCTGGTGGCGGTGCCGGTTCCAGGGCCCGCGGCCGTGGGCTCGCGCGCGACCTCGACCCGCACCGTGCTGCCCGCCGGCGCATGGCGCAGTGCGTTGTCCAGCAGGTTGGTCACCGCGCGCCGCAACAGCGTCTGGTCGGCCTCAACCGGCGCTGAGCCGGAGACGGTCAGCCCCACCTCGCGGTCCGCTGCCACGGCTTCGAAGTACTCGGCCATCTTGTCGAGCTCTTCGCGCGCGTCGAGCGTCCGCACGTCCAGCGCCACCTGGGCATGGTCCGCGCGCGCCAGGAACAGCATGTTTTCGATCATGCGCGCCAGGCGCTCGTATTCCTCCAGGTTGGACTCGAGCAGCGCCTCGTATTCGACGCTCTTGCGGCTTTGCGCCAGCGTGACCTGGGTCTGCCCGATCAGGTTGCTGATCGGCGTGCGAAAGTCATGGGCCAGGTCGGCCGAGAACTCCGACAGCCGCGAAAAGCTGTCCTGCAGCCGCGCCAGCATGTCGTTGAGCGCGGCCGCCAGCTCGCGCAGCTCCGCCGGCGCGCTGCCCACGTCCAGGCGCGTGGCGAGGCGGCT
>JABFVP010000447.1 GCA_013362725.1 Cupriavidus sp. | reverse complement strand
GCCTGGCGCCGGACGAGGCCGCGCAACTTCGCAGCCTGATTCTTGAAGGAGACCCGGCCGCCTGGCAGGCCGGCCGCCAGCGCCACACGGACGATGAGATGTCCGCAGGCTGGCGCGAAGGCGCGTACCCGTACCAGAACCTGATGTCGCGGCGCAATTACGAGAAGCAGAAATACCGCCTGCAGGTGGAACTGCTCAAGTTCCAGGTCTGGGTGCGCGAAACCGGCCAGCGCGTGGTGATCCTGTTCGAAGGCCGCGACGCCGCCGGCAAGGGCGGCACCATCAAACGCTTCATGGAACACATGAACCCGCGCGGTGCCCGCGTGGTGGCGCTGGAAAAGCCCACCGAAGCCGAACGCGGACAATGGTATTTCCAGCGCTACGTGCAGCACCTGCCCTCGGCGGGCGAGATCGTGCTGTTCGACCGCTCCTGGTACAACCGCGCCGGCGTCGAGCACGTGATGGGCTTCTGCTCGACCCGCGAATACCAGGACTTCCTGCAACAGGCGCCGGATTTCGAGCGGCACCTGGTGCGCAGTGGCATCCATCTGTTCAAGTTCTGGTTCTCGGTCAGCCAGAAGGAGCAGCGCCGGCGCTTCCGCGAGCGCGAGATCCATCCGCTCAAGCAATGGAAGCTCAGCCCCGTCGACGTCGCCTCGCTCGACAAATGGGACGAGTACACCCGCGCCAAGGAGGCGATGTTCGCGCATACCGATACCGCCGATGCGCCCTGGACCGTGATCCGCTCGGATTGCAAGAAGCGCGCGCGGCTCAATGCGCTGCGCTACATCCTGTCGCGCTTTCCCTATGCCAACCGCGACACCACCGCCATCGGCCAGCCGGATCCGCTGATCGTCGGGCGCGCGCTGGCCAACTGAGCGCGGCGCCGAAGCACAGCACGCCGCCCGCTTTCGTCCGCTTCGCGCCATTGCCTTCCACAACAGAAAAGGACCTCATGATCAAGCACATCCTGCTCCCGGTCGACGGCTCGGAACTCTCGCACCGGGCGGTCTCTGCCGGCATCCAGTTCGCCCGCACCGCGGGCGCGCGTCTCACGCCCTACATGTGCGTGGAGAGCTATCCCTATGTGCTGACCAGCGACAGCTCGCACGAAAAGCGCGACGCCTACCAGCAGCGCGTCGAAGCCCAGGCGCGCCAGGAACTGTCCAAGGTCGAGTCCGCGGCCGCGCTGGCCGGCGTGCCATGCAGCGGCCACGTCTCCAGCGCTTCGGCGCCGTACCAGGGCATCATCCATGCCGCCCGGGACCTGGGTTGCGATGTCATCTTCATGGCCTCGCACGGCCGCGGCGGCCTCAGCGGCCTGCTGCTCGGCAGCGAGACGCAGAAAGTGCTGACCCATAGCGACATCCCGGTGCTGGTGTTCCGCTGATCCGGCACCCGCGCAGCGCGGCCTGCGCCCGCTTCGGCGGCAGCACCGTGCTGTACCATATCGCCCATATTCGAAAACGCCCCTTCGTGCCGCGGCCACAGGCCGCCGGAGCAGCGCCCGGCCCGCCCCCGCGGGGGCGCTTTTCCGCGGCACGCAAGGTGCGCTCGGCGCGGATCGGGCGGCACGACGCAGGCCCACCGCCAGACAGGCTAAATGGCAATGGGATTGCAGAAGAAAACCGACCCTGAACAGGCACAGGCAGACGCCGCAGGCAGCCGCCACACGCCCATGATGCAGCAGTACCTACGCATCAAGGCGGATCACCCCGACACCCTGCTGTTCTACCGCATGGGTGACTTCTACGAACTCTTTCATGACGATGCGGAAAAGGCCGCGCGCCTGCTCGACATCACGCTGACCGCGCGCGGCGCGTCGAATGGCGTGCCGATCCGCATGGCCGGCATTCCCTTCCATTCGGCCGACCAGTACCTGGCGCGGCTGGTAAAGCTGGGCGAGTCGGTGGCGATCTGCGAGCAGATCGGCGACCCTGCCACCAGCAAGGGACCGGTGGAGCGCAAGGTGGTGCGCATCGTCACCCCGGGCACGCTGACCGACGCCGCGCTGCTGCCCGACAAGGCCGATACCTTCCTGATGGCCGTGCACCAGCAGACCACGCGCCGCGGCGTCAGCAAGACCGGGCTGGCGTGGCTGAACCTGGCCAGCGGCGAACTGCGCCTGATGGAATGCGAAGCGGCGCTGCTGGGCCGCGAGCTGGAGCGCATCCGCCCGGCCGAGCTGCTCTATGCCGATGGCATCGAACTGCCGGCGCTGGCGTGCGCGCGCACACGCCTGCCGGAATGGCATTTCGACCAGGACGCCGGCACGCGCCGGCTGCGCGAGCAGCTGGGCGTGGCTAGCCTGGACCCGTTCGGCTGTGCCGGGCTGGGGGCCGCGCTGGGCGCAGCCGGCGCGCTGCTGAACTACGCCGCCACCACGCAAGGCCAGTCGCTGCGGCATGTGCAGGGCGTGAAGGTCGAGCGCGAATCGGAATACGTCGGACTGGATTCCGCCACGCGGCGCAACCTGGAACTGACCGAAACCCTGCGCGGCGGCGAGTCGCCGACGCTGTTCTCGCTGCTGGACACCTGCTGCACCGCCATGGGCAGCCGCGCGCTGCGCCACTGGCTGCACCACCCGCTGCGCGACCCGGCGCTGCCGCAGGCGCGCCAGCAGGCCATCGGCGTGCTGATCGACCAGGGCACCGACGCGCTGCGCGGGGCGCTGCGCCGGCTCGCCGACGTCGAGCGCATCACCTCGCGGCTGGCGCTGCTCAACGCGCGCCCGCGCGACCTGTCGTCGCTGCGCGACACGCTGCGCGCGCTGCCAGAAGTGCAGGGCTGCCTGCAGGACGACCAGGGCAGCCTGCTGCTGGCGCAGACCCTGCAGGACCTGGCCGTGCCGCACGATTGCCTGGACCTGCTGGTGCGCGCCGTGGCCGACGAACCCGCCACCGTGGTACGCGACGGCGGCGTGATCGCCCGCGGCTTCGATGCCGAGCTCGACGAGCTGCGCGATATCTCCGAAAACTGCGGCCAGTTCCTGATCGACCTGGAAGCGCGCGAGCGCGCGCGCACCGGCATTGCCAACCTGCGCGTCGAATTCAACCGCGTGCATGGCTTCTACATCGAGGTCACCAACGGCCAGGCCGACAAGGTGCCCGACGACTACCGCCGCCGCCAGACCCTGAAGAACGCCGAGCGCTACATCACGCCCGAGCTGAAGGCCTTCGAGGACAAGGCGCTGTCGGCGCAGGACCGCGCGCTGGCGCGCGAGAAGCGGCTCTACGATGACCTGCTGCAGGCACTGCTGCCGCATATCGGCGAGCTGCAGCGCGTGGCTGCGGCGCTGGCGCGGCTGGACGTGCTGGCGGCACTGGCCGAGCGCGCGCAGACACTGGACTGGTCGGCGCCCGAGCGCGTCGCCGAGAACGTGGTCGATATCGTGCAGGGCCGCCATCCGGTGGTCGAAGGCCAGCTCGCGGCGGAATCGGTGGCGTTCATCGCCAACGACTGCCAGCTCAACGAGGCACGCAAGCTGCTGCTGATCACCGGCCCGAACATGGGCGGTAAATCGACCTTCATGCGCCAGACCGCGCTGATCGTGCTGCTGGCCTGCGTCGGCGCCTATGTGCCGGCGCGGCGCGCGGTGATCGGGCCGATCGACCGCATCTTCACTCGCATCGGTGCCGCCGATGACCTGGCCGGCGGGCGCTCGACCTTCATGGTCGAGATGACCGAGGCCGCCGGCATCCTGCACCACGCCACGCCGGCATCGCTGGTGCTGATGGACGAGATCGGCCGCGGCACCTCGACCTTCGACGGCCTGGCGCTGGCGTGGGCGATCGCGCGCCACCTGCTGTCGCACAACCGCAGCCATACCCTGTTCGCCACGCATTACTTCGAACTGACGCAGCTGCCGCAGGAGTTCCCGCAGGCGGCCAACGTGCACCTGTCGGCGGTCGAGCACGGCGACGGCATCGTGTTCCTGCACGCGGTGCAGGACGGCCCGGCCAGCCAGAGCTACGGCCTGCAGGTGGCGCAACTCGCCGGCGTGCCGCAGCCGGTGATCCGCGCCGCGCGCAAGCACCTGGCCTGGCTGGAGCAGCAATCCGCCGACGCCACGCCCACGCCGCAGCTCGACCTGTTCGCCGCGCCGCCGACGCCGGACGGCGACGAGGCCTGGCATGACGAAGCTGCGGCCACGGCCGCCTGTACCCCCGCGCTGGCGCCCGAGCAGGCAGCCGTGATCGACGCGCTGGCCGACCTGGATCCGGACACGCTGACGCCGCGCGCGGCGCTGGAGGCGCTGTACCGGCTCAAGGCGCTGGCGGGCGAGGCGGTCGATACAGTCGATGCGGCATGAAGTCGCTGCGCCGGGCCCTGCCGACCCTGCTGCTGCCATGGCTATGTCTGGCCGCGATGGCGGCTGCCGCGCCGCACGCGCTGGCGGCGCGGGCGCCGGCCAAGCCGCAGGTGGTGCGCGTCGCGCTGATCGCCGACCTGCCGCAATGGCCCGCCGCCGAGGCCAATCTGGCGACGCTGCTCGATCACTTCGCCGAGCGCAAGCTGAACCTGGTGATCCATGCCGGCGGCATCAAGGGCGATACGGAGTCATGCAGCGACGCCGTGCTCAGCAGCCGCCAGCAACTGCTGAATCAGTCGCCGCTGCCGCTGGTCTATGTGCCGGGCGAAACCGACTGGTCCGAGTGCCGGCTGCCGGTCAACGGCAGCTTTGACCCGGTCGAGCGGCTGAGCCGGCTGCGCGAACTGTTCTTTCCGGAAGACGCCACGCTCGGACGGCAGACGCGGCCGCTGGTGCGGCAATCGGACCAGGCGCTGTTCCGCAGCTTCCGCGAGAACATGCGCCTCAGTGTCGGCGACGTGCTGATCGTCGGCCTCAACGTGCCGGGCGACAACAACCACTACCGCGACGAAGGCGGCCGCAACAGCGAGTTCGAGGACCGGCGCGAAGCCAACCGGCAGTGGCTGGCGCGGGCGTTCTCGCTGGCGCGCCAGCGCGACCTGAACGGCATCGTCGTGGTGGCGCATGCCGATCCGCATTTCGCCAACGGCTGGGAGAAGAAGGGACGGCCCACGCTGCTCGACGGCTTCATGCGCCATCGCACGCGCGATGGCTACCTCGAATTCAAGCGCCAGCTGCGCGACCTGAGCGCGCGCTTCAACGGCCAGGTGTTGCTGGTCCACGCCGCCGGCAGCGGCGCCGACAGCGGCTTCGGCATCGACAAGCCGCTGCGCGACGCGGCCGGCAAGGTGCTGCAGAACTTTACGCGCGTGTCGCTGCCGGCCAGCTCGATCTCGCAATGGGCCGAGCTGGTGATCACGCCCGCCGCGGCGTCGCCGTTCGCGGTGGTGCTCAAGGATGCCCCGGCGCCGAACTGACGCACGCGCCAAAGCAAAGAAGCCGGCAACGGCCGGCTTCCTGATGACAGCACTGCACGCGAAAGCTCAGTGCAGCGTGCGCGGGGTATCGTCGTCCTCGTCTTCGTCCACCACTTCAACGCCCGAGGCGCCGTGGGCGTGGCCATGCTCGACTTCCTCGGCGGTGGCTTCGCGCACTTCGGATACCTTCAGCCAGAAGCGCAGCGCCATGCCGGCCAGCGGATGGTTGCCGTCCAGCACGACCTTGTCCTCGGCCACGTCGGTCACGGTGTAGATGACGGAGTCTTCTTCGTCGCCGTCTTCGGGCATGCCCTCGAACTGCATGCCGACTTCGAGCGGCTCGGGGAAGCGGTTGCGCGGCTCGACCTTCACCAGGTCGGCATCGTAGTCGCCGAACGCGTCTTCCGGCTCCAGCTGCAGCTGGGTCTCGAAGCCGGTGTCATGGCCGTCGAGCGCTTCCTCGATCTTGGGGAACGTGCCATCATAGCCGCCGTGCAAATAGACCATGGCTTCATCTGACTCCTCGATCAGATTGCCTTGCGCGTCCGATAGCTTGTACATCACGGACACCACCGTGTTCTTAGCGATTTTCAATTCTTGACTCCATGAACGATTCCGCATTATACGCGCAGGCCCTGCCCCCTGGCCCCGTCGATCCAGACACTCCGCTCGACCTGCTTGGTGGCATGACGCCTGCTGCATTCATGCGGGATGTCTGGCATCGCAAGCCCTTGCTCATTCGACAGGCGGTGCCGGGAATTGTGCCGCCGGTGTCGCGCGATGCGCTTTTCGATCTCGCCGATCGCGACGATGTCGAATCGCGCCTGGTGACGCACTTCCGCAACCGCTGGAAGCTCGCGCATGGTCCATTTGCGCGCGAAAACCTGCCCGGCGTCAAGACCCGCCAGTGGACCCTGCTGGTGCAGGGCGTCAACCTGCACGATGCCGCCGCGGCGGAACTGATGGGCCGCTTCCGCTTCGTGCCCGACGCGCGCCTGGACGACGTGATGATCAGCTACGCCACCGACGGCGGCGGCGTGGGTCCGCACTTCGACTCGTATGACGTGTTCCTGCTGCATGTCTCGGGCCGGCGCCGCTGGCGCTTTTCGTCACAGACCTGACTCGATCTGATCCCCGACATGCCGCTGAAGATTCTTGCCGACTTCAGCGCGGAACAGGAATGGGTGCTGGAACCCGGCGACATGCTTTACCTGCCGCCGCAATATGCGCACGATGGTATTGCCGAGGGCGAATGCATGACCTGCTCGATCGGTTTCCGCGCGCCCGCCTATCGCGAATTGGCCGGGCACTTCCTGGCCTGGCTGTCAGAAACGGTGGAAGACAACGAAGAGCTCGGCGGCCGTTATGCCGATGCCGGCGAGCGCGCCGCGACGCGGCCCGCGCAATTGCCGGCGGGCATGGCCAAGGCGGTGGCGGAACGGCTCAAGGCACTGCAATGGAACAGCCAGATGGTGTCGGAATTCCTCGGCAGCCATCTGTCCGAGCCCAAGCCTGGCGTTGAATTTGCAGAGATCGCTGACATGCCGTTGCGCCGTTATGCGACACTGGCGACCCGGCATGGGGTGGTGCTGGCGCCGGCATCGATTGCGCTTTACGACCGGTCCAATTTCTTCCTGAATGGACAAGCCTATGAGCCGCCGGCCGAATTGATGCCGTGGCTTAAGCAGCTGGCCGATAATCGGCAGCTCAGTGCCCACGATGTTGCAGCCTGCGCCGAACTGCCCGATCTGATGGAAACATTCCATCACTGGACCCTGGAAGGATGGCTGCAACTGGGGCCGCGGCTGTAATAATGCGTAACATTGCGAATCAGCAAATTTCGGCGCTACACAAGCCGGGAAAACGCGGATATAATCGTCGGCTGGCTAGTACTGTGGACCACTGCATATGTCGGCACCCGGGAGGGCCTAATTTTGCAGTTCAAGAGCGATAATTACCGGTAATTATTCATCGCCTGTTTTTCGTTATTACAAGTTAAAGGACGAACAATGAAGAAGTCTCTCCTGATCGCATCGCTGCTGGCCGCTGTTGCTCTCGCTGCTTGCGGCAAGAAGGAAGAAGCTGCCGCCCCGGCCGCTGACACGGCTGCTCCGGCTGCTACCGCTCCTGCTGCTGAAGCTTCGGCTCCGGCTGCTGAAGCCCCGGCCGCTCCGGCTGCTGAAGCTTCGGCCCCGGCTGCTGAGGCCTCGGCTCCGGCTGCTGACGCTTCGGCTCCGGCCGCCAAGCAGTAATCGGTTTTTCACCGATAAAAAAACCGGCCTTCGGGCCGGTTTTTGTTTTTGGGGCGCGCCCTCGCACGGCCCCTGCTGCGCCGGGCCTCAGGCCCGCACCGCCTGCCACGCCAGGCCCTCTTCCTGATCCGCCACCAGCACTTCGCTCGGCCTGGCGCCCAGCGCCGCCGCCAGCGCACCGGTGGCCAGCTCACGCGTGTTGTTCTGCTTGCTCAGGTGGGCCGCCACGACGCGGTTCAACCCGTCATGGGCGACCTGCGCCAGGATGCTGGCCGCCACTTCATTGGCCAGGTGGCCGAAGTCGCCGCCGATGCGCCGCTTGAGCGAGGCCGGATAGACCGAGTTGCGCAGCATCTCGCGGTCATGGTTGCATTCGAGCACCAGCGCATCGACGCCCGCCAGGCGCGCGGTCACGTAAGGCGTTTCCATGCCCGCATCGGTCAGCACGCCAAGCCGTGCCTGCCCGTCCGACAGCACGAACTGCACCGGCTCGCGCGCGTCGTGTGGCACGGTGTAAGGCAGCACCTGCAGGCCGCCGATGGCGAAGCCATGGTCGGCACAGCAAACCCGCACGTCGGCCACGTCGGCGCCGCGCAGGTGCGAGGTAGCCAGCCAGGTGCCGTGGCTGGTATAGACCGTCAGGCGATGGCGCGCGGCAAAGGCATAGGCCGAACCGACATGGTCGCCATGCTCGTGCGTGACCAGCACGGCGTCGAGCTGGTCCGGCGTGACGCCCAGGCGCTCCAGACGCCGGGCGGTCTCGCGGATGCCAAAGCCGCAGTCCAGCAGCACGCGGGTGGTGGTGGTGTCTTCGCGGGATTCAATCAGCAGCGAGTTGCCCTCGCTGCCGCTGCCGAGGAAGGCGAAGCGCATCATGGCCGCGCCCTCCCCGCCAGGAACCGGCCAGGACGGCCGGCTGGCAAGCCAGCAATCATGCGCCGGCTCAGTGCAGTTGCTCGTCGAGCAGCGACAGGATGCGCTTGCCGACTTCGCCGTTCTCGGGCTGGCCGGCATCGTTGAGCACCGTCACCAGCGTGCCGCTGCCCGTGCCCTTGAGCGAGACGCGGTACTTCTTGGCGGTCTTGGGATCGTCCGGCTTGGTGAACAGCTTGGAGAAGAAGCCACGGTTGTCGACCGTGTTGCGCGGGTCGACATAGCGCACGTAGTACAGCCCTTGCGCGCGATCGCGGTCTTCGACGGTGAAGTTGACACGGTCCAGCGACAGGCCCACCGAGCGCCAGGCGCGGTCGAACGGCTCGGGCAGCTGCAGCGCCGGGGCGCCGTTGACCTGGGCCAGGTACGACTTGTTCGGCGCGGCACCGTCGGCGCCGGCAGCGGCAGCCGTGGTGCCGGCGGCAGCGCCCGCCGCCGCGGCGGTATTGCCAGCCGGCGCCGGGTTCTTGGCCATGCGGTCGGCCTGCTCCTTCTGCACGCCCAGGCGCTGGGCCAGGCGCGACAGGAATTCGGCTTCCAGCTCGGGATCGGCAGGGCGCGGGGTCCAGACCGTGCTGGACTTGTCGATGCCGGTCAGCTGTTCCTGCGCGCCGCGGTGGCTGATGAAAACTTCTAGCGTGCCGTTCTGCGAGCGCTCGACGCGGGTGCGGAACTTGTCGCGCTCCGAGGTCGAGTACAGGCCGTCGAACACCTTGCCGATGGTGTTGCGGATGATGTCCTGCGGGATCTTGGCGCGGTTCTCGGCCCAGTCGGTTTCCATGATGCCGGTCTCGGGCGAGTCCTGCACCAGCAGGAAACCGCTCTCTTGCCAGAAGCCGCGCAGTTGCTGCCACAGCTGGTCGCCGCGCATGCCGTTACTGATCACCAGCCAGCGCTGGTTGCCGTCGCGCTCCATGCGGATGCCCTGCGCCGACGGCAGCACGTTCTCGGTCGGCGATTGCTCGCGCACCTTGGTGGCCTGGCTGTAGGTCGACAACGTCGAGGTGCCGTTGGCATCGGGCACCGAGTACCGACGGTCGCCTTCCAGCTTGGTCAGGTCGGGCGGCACGTCCAGCGTGGGCGTGCGCTTCGAGGCCGACGACTTGTAGTCGATCTTGTCGGGCTGCATGGCCTCGTTGAGGCTGCTGCAGCCGGTCAACACGCCGGCAGCAAGCACGGGCACAACCAGGGCGGCGCGGCGGACTTGCGTCGCGCCACGGCGGTTAAGCTTCAGTTTCATTGACACGCAATCCTAGTAGATAAGGCGGACAGCAGGACGCCGCGGAAAATCAGGCCAGCAGGCCGGCGGCGGCCAGTGCCTTGCGTACGTAGTCGTGGTTGCCCTCGGACAGCGGGGTCAGCGGCAGGCGGATACCGCCTGCCATCTTGCCCATCTGCTGGAGCGCCCACTTGACCGGGATCGGATTGGCTTCGATGAACATGGCCTGGTTCAGCCCGATCATTTCCATATGCAGGCGGCGCGCGGTCACGACGTCGCCCTTCAGTGCCGCCGCGCACATCCCGTGCATCTTGCGCGGCGCCACGTTGGCGGTCACCGAGATATTGCCGTGGCCGCCCAGCAGGATCAGCGCCACCGCGGTGGGATCGTCGCCGCTGTAGATGGCGAAACCTTCCGGTGCGCCCTTGATCAGCTGCGCGGCGCGGTCGATATTGCCGGTCGCTTCCTTGACACCGACGATGCCCGGCACCTGCGCCAGGCGCAGGATGGTCTCGTTGCTCATGTCCGCGACCGTGCGGCCGGGGACGTTGTACAGCAGCACCGGCAGGTCCACCGCCTCGGCGATGGTGCGGAAATGCCGGTACATGCCTTCCTGGGTCGGCTTGTTGTAGTACGGCACGACCTGCAGCGAGGCATCGGCGCCCACCTTCTTGGCGAAGGCGGTCAGCTCGATGGCTTCCTTGGTGGAATTGCCGCCGGTCCCGGCGATGATCGGGATGCGCTTGCCGGCCTGCTCGACGGCAACGCGGATCAGTTCGCAGTGCTCCTCGACGGTCACCGTCGGGGACTCGCCGGTGGTGCCCACGATCACGATGGCGTCGGTGCCTTCGGCAACGTGCCAGTCGACCAGTGCGCGCAGGGCCGGGAAGTCCAGGCTGCCGTCCTCTTGCATCGGGGTGACGATGGCGACGATGCTGCCGGTAATCTGTGTCATAACGTTAGGGAATTCGGGATGCGAATTACGGGATTGTACCGGAACCGCAGGCCGCTTCGACCGCTGCCCGGACCGGGGTTGATACCAACTGTTTCAACGCAGGCGACGCCGTTTGCGCCGACACCAAGGCGCGCCGCTCAGGGATCGAGCCGGTAGCGTGGCGGCGCGGCCGCAGTGGCCGCCGGCGCCGCCTCGCGCACCGCACATAGGCGCTGCACGAAGGCTGTTTTCGGCACTTCGACCACGCCGTCTTCGTACGCAACCACGCGCAGCCCGTGTTCGCGCGCGACCTCGAGCAGCTCGCCCGGGCGCAGCAGGAAATCCGGCCGCGACGGCTTGCCCACGGTCTCGTTGCCGGCGGCGAAGGTTTCATAGATCCAGCACCCGCCCGGCGCCAGCGCGGCTGCCAGCTGCGGCCACAGCGGCCGGTGCAGGTAGTTGGTGACGACGATGG